>QNBS01000019.1 GCA_003644175.1 Planctomycetota bacterium
CTGGAGATACTGCGGACCATACGCACCGAATCGGCAAGGGGGTCGCTATTAGACAATATCGACCGGACGCTGACCGGCATGGGCTCGCGACTGATGCGAACGTGGCTGTGCATGCCGCTTTGCGATGTTACACAGATTAAGCTCCGTCAGGACGCAATCGAAGAGTTCGTCAACAACGACGAATCCTGCCGGCGCGTTCGCCGGGCGCTGAAGAATATCTCCGACCTGGAGAGGATCGTCGCGCGGATAAGCACTTTTCGCGCCTCGCCGCGCGATCTGCTCGCCCTCGGCGCTACGCTGCGGACTATCCCTGAGCTTAGGGAGGTTCTGGCGTCCTGCAAGGCGACATTGACGGGCGATTTAGCCGGCGGATGCGACAGTATGGATGAACTGGCAGACCTGCTGGAAGCTGCAATAAAACCCGACTGCCCCACACACCTTCGCGACGGCGGGGTCATCAAGGCCGGTTTCAACGAGCAGCTTGACCGGCTCCACGGAGTCTCCGCCGACGGACGAAGCTGGCTGGCCGAGTATCAGCAAAGCCAAATCAAACGCACCGGCATCGCCAACCTGAAAATCGGCTACAACAAGGTCTTCGGCTACTACATCGAGATCAATCATTCCGCCGCCGACAGGGCGCCGGCAAACTACGTCAGGAAGCAGACCATCAAAAACGCCGAACGCTATATCACCGACGAACTCAAAAAGTACGAAGAACAGGTAATAGGCGCAAGCGACAAAGCCGTCGAATTAGAGCAGAAACTCTTCGAGCAGGTCCGCGCCGAATGTGCAAAGTACACAGGGCGCTTGCAGGCCCTGGCCGCGACGATCGCAAACTGCGACTGCATCACCGCCTTTGCGTTTCTGGCAAGGCGGAGGAACTACATCAGACCGAAAATCACAGACGACAAGACCCTCGTCATAAACGACGGCAGACACCCGGTCCTTGCCGAAACCCTTGGCAGCGAATTCGTCGCAAACGACGTCAGTCTCTGCGACGGCAGCGGAGATGTCGCCGTCATCACCGGCCCGAACATGGCGGGCAAAAGCACATATATCCGGCAGGTGGCGCTTCTGGTGCTGCTCGCCCAGACGGGCTCGTTTATTCCCGCCGCCTCCGCCGAAATCGGCGTCGTTGACCGGATATTCACCCGTGTAGGCGCATCGGATGAACTCATCCGCGGACAGAGCACGTTCATGGTCGAGATGACCGAAACCGCCAACATCATCAACAACGCCGGCGACCGCTCGCTGGTCATCCTCGACGAGGTCGGCAGGGGCACGAGCACCTACGACGGTCTGTCGTTAGCCTGGGCGATCACCGAATACATCGCAAACAAGATCAAATGCCGCACGCTCTTCGCCACCCACTACCACGAGCTGACCGAGCTTTCCGACCTGCTGGCCAACGTCAAAAACTGCAACGTCGCCATCCGCGAATGGGCCGACGACGTCATCTTTCTGCACAAAATCCTGCCCGGCGGAACGGACAAAAGCTACGGCATACACGTAGCCAAACTCGCCGGCGTCCCCAAAGCCATAACAAAACGAAGCGCAGAAATCCTCGCCGACCTGGAAAACACATTCGCAAAAGAGGCCCGCACCGAAAAACTCACCCCCCACAAAACCAGACAGCCGGACACCGACCTGCTCTTCATCCAGAAACACAAATCAATACTCGACAAACTAACCGACATAGACGTAAACAACCTCACCCCAATAGAAGCAATCAACCTCCTGGGGCAAATCAAAAAAGAGCTGGACAAAAACTAACGCCAACCACCTTCTCCCTTCGACATCGCAGAGGAAAAAGTAAGGATTTTGCGGCTTCATTTGGTTGAGAAGGGGGCAATGCCGAGGAGCAACCCATTCGGCCGCGCTCAGGGCAGGGTCATGATTGAGGTTGGCGCGGCAAATTGGCCTCGCAAAAGCGAGCCTGACGGTTGATTTTCGGGGCGAACATGTTATGATGACGTGCCTGACTTTTTTGTGGAGATCAATACATAATGCGAGCGGTGGCACAGCGGGTTAAAGGGGCAAGGGTCGAGGTCGACGGGCGGATTACAGGCTCAATCGAAACGGGCCTGATGGTCTTTTTGGGTGTGGGCGGAGACGACGATCTCGCCGACGGCGAGTTCATGGCGGACAAATTGGCGAATCTGCGTATCTTCGGCGATGACGAAGACAGGATGAATCTCAGTGTAAAAGACGCCGGCGGTGCGATACTCCTGATCAGTCAGTTCACGCTTTACGGCGACTGCCGCAAAGGCAGACGGCCCAGTTTCGACGCCGCAGCCGAACCGGAACAGGCGAAGAAATTGTACGAGGACACAATCGCGCTGATCCGGGCAAAGGGCGTCGCCGTGGAAACAGGCATCTTCGCCGCACGAATGCAGGTCTTCAGCCAAAACGACGGCCCGGTGACATTTATTTTGGACAGTAAGAAAAAGTTTTAGAAATCGCCCGGACAGGACACGCCTTCTTTGTCTCCCGGGCTCATCACCGCACTCAAGCCTTATCGTCCCGGCAGGCCTTTCTTATCGCTTCCAACTGGATAATTGTCTCTTTATCTCGCGGTCGATTCATGACCTGTTTTGCCTGAATCAGCGCCTCGATCGTCAAGACATTGAACTTCTCATCATCCACCTCAATCACCCGGCCGGCTTGATGACAGCTATTGAAATCTCCAACACCTTTAACATAACCGATGCAATCGAGTTGGCCAAGGTCGGTGTCAAGATAGAGATTGTTGAAATCCTTGCAGTTTTGCTCTGTCAGTTTCAGTTTTACCCTGCCGGGTGTCATCATGTGTACGGGGTGGAACTCGGCGAGGGCTTCCTGGAGCCGCAGCAAATTCTCAGTGGTGAATTCGCAACAAATCTCAAAGCCCTGTGTCACGGCGGCAGCGCCATACACAACTCCCGCAAAGCCGCCGATGATAACGAATCTGACTTGACAATGGTTCAATTTCGATAGCAGCGTGAGAAAATCCTGATTCATAGCCTTCCTGTATTGTGGAGTTTGCGAAATGTGTTCAGGGCGATCTGGTGCCGCCTGATGCGCTCGGCGACCGGACGATCGAGGTTTGCCAGCAGCATCGGGATATCGATGCCCCAGTCCCTGGCGGCGGCAACCTCTGGATACTTCTCGGCGAGGCGCCGGGCCCTTGTCTGTAAATCAACCTGTTTGTCGTCATCCGTGTCGGGCATTTGTCATGTGACCTTTCTCATCCGGATCCTGCAGAAGCGATCTTAACGCCGCCGCCGCAAAAAAGCAAGCATTCTGCTCAAACAGCAGGAAACAGGGCCTTTTGGCGCATTTGTGCAGGAAAACTGTTGATTTTTGGCGGATGAGCGTTTATATTCCGTTGCTGAGCGTAATTGGGCACCTGGACCCCTGTACAGAAGGAGAAACGAATGAGCCAAAAAGCAAATGCAATCGTGGCGCAATCGGGCGGGCCGACGGCCGCGATCAACTCCAGCGCCTGCGGTGTGATTCAGACGGCGATCAAATCGGACAAGATCGGGCGTGTTATCGGGGCGACGAACGGCATTTTGGGCGTGTTGAAGGAGGATCTGTTCGATATTTCGGCGGAAAGGCCGGAGACCATCGAGGCGTTGAAGCGCACTCCGGCGGCGGCGGTCGGGTCGTGCAGGTACAAACTCAAGTCGCTGGATGAGTCGCGGGCGGACTACGAACGGATATTGGAGGTGTTCAAGGCGCACGACATACATTATTTCTTCTACTGCGGCGGCAACGACTCGATGGACACCGCCGACAAGGTGAATAAATTGGCCGCCGACACCGGCTATGAACTGGTCTGCATGGGCGTGCCGAAAACGATTGACAATGACCTGGCGTGCACGGACCACTGCCCCGGCTACGGCAGTGTGGCGAAATATGTCGCAACCTGCGCAATGTCGGCGGGTAAGGACACCGAGGCGCTTTACACCACCGACACGTGCACTATTCTTGAAGTGATGGGCAGAAACGCCGGGTGGATCGCCGCGGCGACGGGGCTTGCCCGCCGGGTGGCGGAGGATTCGCCGCACCTGATCTATATGCCGGAAGCTCACTTTTCGTTTGAGAAACTCGTCGCCGACGTCAAGGAAGTCTATGCCGAGTTCGGCAGGGTGTTTATCGTCGCCGGCGAAGGGCTAAAGGACGCCGACGGCAATTACGTAACCGCCGACAGCGGCGCCTTCGGCAAGGACAGCTTCGGCCATGCCCAGTTGGGCGGAGTCGCCGAGATGCTAAAGGCCGTGATCGAAAAGGAAGTGGGCATCAAGGCGCGATTCAACAAGCTCGGAACCAACCAGCGATGTGCAATGCACTTTGCCTCGCTGACGGACGTAAACGAAGCTTACATGTGCGGCAAGGCGGCCGTTGAAAATGCACTGAGCGGCGCCAACGGCAAAATGATGACGCTTGTCAGAGACAATGGCCCTGCGTACAAGTGCACGACGGGCCTTGCCGACCTGAGCGACGTGGCCAACGGCGAAAAGAAGGTGCCCGCCGAATACATCAACGATACGGGCAACGGCGTTACCGCGGCGATGCTTGATTATGTAAGGCCGCTCGTGCAGGGCGAGGCGCCGATCACCGTAGGCGACGACGGCCTGCCGGTATTTATGAGATTCGAGCGAAAACCGTTAGAGAAGAAGTTGGCGGGGTATCTTGAGTAATCGAAAAAATGGCAACTGTCCCCTGTTTAGAGGAAGGATAATATGAGCGATTTATTTGATGTTAAAGACAAGGCGATAGTCATCACCGGCGGGGCCGGGGTGTTGTGCGGCACATTGGCAAAGGCGCTTGGGCGCCTTGGCGCCAAGGTATGTATTGCCGATTACGATGCGATTCGGGCCAAAGAGGTCTGCGCCGAGATCGCCGCCGAGGGCAACTTTGCAATTCCCGTCGAAGTGAATGTGTTAGAGAAGGATAAGGTGCAGGAGGCGTTTGAGTGCGCACTCGATAGCCTGGGGACTATTGACATCCTGATCAACGGCGCCGGCGGCAATAAGAAAGAGGCTACGACTTCACCGGATATGTCGTTCTTCGATATGCCCGCCGACGCTGTCCGTGCGGTGTTCGACCTGAATTGCCTGGGCACGATTTTGCCCAGCCAGGTCTTCGGCAAATATATGGCCGACAAAGGCGAAGGCGTGATACTGAATATTTCCAGCATGAACGCCTTTCGGCCTCTGACGAAGATCGCGGCTTATTCGGCGGCTAAGGCGGCCGTCAGCAACTTTACCCAGTGGCTGGCCGTGCACATGTGCCAAAACTATTCGAAGAACATTCGCGTAAACGCTATCGCGCCCGGATTCTTTCTGACACAGCAGAACCGCTTCCTGCTCATCGACGAAAAGACCGGCAAACCGACGCCGAGAGGCCAGTTAATCATCGACCATACGCCGATGGGCAGATACGGCGAGGCCGAGGAACTGGTTGGGACGACTTTGTGGCTCTTGAGCGACGCGGCAAAATTCGTTACCGGAATCGTCGTGCCCATCGACGGCGGATTCAGCGCATTTAGCGGGGTATAGTATTTGTGGTAACCGTTCACGAAAAAGGAACCACGAATGAACACGAATTGATTCTTAAGAAAGAAGTGTTTGATGTTGTTGGCTGTGCTATGGAGGTTCTCAATGGGCTTGGGCATGGTTTGCTGGAAAAACCATACGAAAATGCTTTAGTGGTTGAGCTTGGGCTGAAAAACATCTTGGTGAATCAGCAATCTCGATACGATTTGATGTATAAAGGCGTACAAGTTGGTGAATATATTCCAGACTTGATTACTCATGGAAAACTGGTTGTGGAAACAAAGGTAGTTGAGCGAATTACAAATCATGAATTGGGTCAAATGATGAACTACTTAAAGATCACGGGCTTGAAAGTTGGACTTATTCTGAACTTCAAGCATTCGAAACTGGAATGGAAAAGAATTGTTTGTTAAAAAATATAAATCCCAAATACAACTCAATAGACATAAAAGCGAAGTATGGACAATATTAGTGTTCATTAGTGTTTATTCGTGGTTCTCTGCAGTGTAAACGAATACGTATTTTTTTATTGATTATTGTTGATTGGAATTTGAAATGGCTGATAATGATCCGGCGAGACCGTTAAAGGAACTTCAACCGACCAAGGAATTTTTTGTTGGAATCGATTCGGACGGGTGCGCGTTCGACTCGATGGGAATCAAACAGCGTGAGTGTTTTTGTCCGATGCTGATAGGGTATTTCGGCCTTCAGCCGGTGGCCCAGGCCGCCCGCGAGTGTAAGGATTTTGCAGACCTTTTCAGCAAGACAAGGGGCGCCAACCGGCACAAGACCTCCGTGCGCATCATAAGAGACCTGCTGCCGGAGCACCCGATGGTCAGAGAACGCGGCTTTGAGGTTCCCGCATACCCGCACTATTACAGGTGGGTGGACGACCCCGACAGCCTCCTGAGCAACGACGGGCTCCGGCAGGAAATCGCACGGGTAAACGGCGAGGCAAGAAAGGAACTCGAACTTGTCCTCAAGTGGAGCCTCCGCGTAAACGAGATGGTAACCGAGATCGTCCGCGACCTGCCGCCGTTTCCGTATGTTCGCGAATGCCTCGAAAAGATGCAGGGCAAAGCCGATGTCATCGTGTGTTCGGCGACTCCCAATGAAGCCCTGATGCGCGAGTGGCAAGAGCACGACATCGCAAAGTACGTAAGCGTCATCGCCGGCCAGGAGATGGGCAAGAAGGCCGAACATCTCAACTACGCGACAAACGGCAAATACGCCGAAAACCACGTTCTCATGATAGGCGACGCGCCCGGCGATCTAAAAGCCGCCAGGGCCAACAACGTGCTGTTCTACCCGGTCAATCCGGGCAATGAGGCCGAGTCATGGAAGCGATTTCACGACGAAGCGTTCGACAAATTTATTAACGGCGAGTATGCCGGCGACTATGAGGCGAAGGTCATCGCCGAGTTCGACTCTTACTTGCCCGAACTGCCGCCGTGGCGGAAATAGGGAAACCGCGTGGATACCGATATCACTGTTGTTGGCGCAAAGCTTTACTTTATTCCGGTCCGGACACGTGTGCCGCTGAAGTTTGGGCCTGAGACGTTGACGTCGGTGGTCTGCGAGCGCGTGTGCATGACGGTGGCGGGCAAGGACGGCCAGACGGCGACCGGCTGGGGAGAGACGCCGCTCAGCGTACAGTGGGTCTGGCCGAGTGCGTCGGGTTACAATGAGCGGTGCGAGGCCTTAAAGGATTTCTGCAAGGTGCTCTGTCGCCAGTGGGCAAAATTCGACGGCACAGGTTGCGCCATTGAGGTCGGCAGCGACTTTATTGACGGCAAATTAGGCAATCTGCTCGATGACTTCAACGCCAGACGCAGCGGCGAAGCTATGGGCCGATTAGCGGGGCTGGTTTGCTGTTCGGCGTTCGACATCGCCCTGCACGACGCCTTCGGGCAACTGCTGCAAAAGGATATCTACTCGACGTACACGCGCCGGTTTATGAACCGCGATCTGGCGGCGTTTATTGCCCCGGCCGATGACGCCGACGTTTGCTTCGAGGGTAAGCACCCCGCTGATTTTCTCGATCCCCGCCCCGCCGAGACAATGCCTGCCTGGCATCTCGTGGGGGGCAAGGATCTGCTGGACGAATCCGAGTTGACAGGCGATGAGCCTGACGACGGTTATCCGGTGCTTCTTGCCGACTGGATTCGACGGGACGGACTGACATGCCTTAAGGTCAAACTGCGGGGCAACGATGCGGCGTGGGATTACGATCGGCTTGTCAAGGTGGGGACCATTGCGATTGATAACGGCGCCCTTTGGCTGACGAGCGATTTTAATTGTACGGTGACCGATCCGGCTTACGTCAACGACATCCTTGACCGACTGCTCGCCGAGCATCCGAGAATCTGGCGGATGATCCTTTATGTCGAGCAGCCTTTTCCGTATGACCTGGAGGCGCACGCCATCGACGTGCACAGCGTGTCGGCGCGAAAGCCGCTGTTTATGGACGAAAGCGCCCACGACTGGAAAATGATCCGCTTAGGTCGCAGCCTGGGCTGGACGGGCGTGGCGCTTAAGACGTGCAAGACGCAAACCGGCGCAATCCTGAGCCTGTGCTGGGCGAAAGCGCACGGAATGGCGCTTATGGTGCAGGATTTGACCAACCCGATGCTCGCCCAGATTCCGCACGTGCGCCTTGCCGCTCATGCCGGCACAATCATGGGAGTGGAGACCAACTCCATGCAGTTCTACCCGGCCGCCAGCGCCCCCGAAGAGGCGATTCATCCCGGACTCTATCAACGACGACACGGACGACTGGACCTTTCGAGCATCAAGGGGCCGGGATTTGGTTACAGACTCAGTGAAATAAAAAGACAATTGCCCGAACCGGCGGCGGCTTTTGCCCAATAGATCAATCGCATTTACAGAGGGAATTATGAAAACATGGAATATCGGAGTAGTGGGCGCAGGCCTGATCGCGGACTTTCACGCCCGCGCTATTAATGACATCGACAACGCCAGACTGATCGGCTTTTGCGACAGCGGATCGGGACATGCCAGGGAATTGGCCGACAAATACTCATGCCGGGCCTTTGCCGATTACCAGGAGATGGTCGACGCCGACGATATCGACATTTTGGCGATTGCCACGCCGAGCGGATTTCACGCCGAACCCACTATTGCCGCCGCGCAGGCGCACAAGCACGTGATATGCGAAAAGCCGCTGGAAGTAACGCTGGATCGCATCGATGCGATGATCGCCGCCCACGACAATGCCGGTACGCAATTAGGCGGGATATTCCCGTACCGCTTCAACGACGCGATGGTGCCCCTGCGAAAGGCGATCGATTCGGGGCGGTTCGGCGTGATCACCTACGCCGGAGTTTACGTGCCCTGGTGGCGGACGGACGAGTATTACAAAGATTCATGGCACGGCACGTGGAAGCTCGACGGCGGCGGGGCATTGATGAACCAGTCCATCCACATGATCGACCTGCTCTGCCACCTCATGTGCCCGGTCGAGAGCGTCCAGGCCTACGCCCACAACCTCGGCCATCCGCAGATCGAGGCCGAAGATACGGCGGTCGTGAGTCTGCGATTTGCCAGCGGCGCCGTCGGGATTATTTACGGCACGACGGCCTCCTGGCCGGGCCAGTTCCGCAGATTCGAGATAACCGGCACAAAAGGCGCCGTCGTCTATCTGGAAGACAGCTTCACCGTCTGGCGGTTCGCCGAGGAAACCGCCGAAGACGACCAGATTCGAGCCAGGTTCGGCGATATCTCAGGCGGCGGCGGAGTAGCGGACCCGGCGGCTATCGATTACGAAAACCACACAAGAAATTTCAAAGCTTTCATAGATTCACTTGAAACCGGCGAAGAATTCAGTATAAATGGACAACAAGCCCGAAAGGCGGTCGAACTAATAGTGGCAATATACGAATCCGCCCGCGAGCAGAAGTGTGTGAAATTGAGTTAGAGGACGGTTAGTTTGGTGATATCGAGAGAAAATAAGGACGGTCAGGTCGAGATGGCTCAGGCCGCAAGTGCGGTCGAAGAGTTCTTTGCGCAGAATGACTATACGGCAAAGCGGCTTCTGCTGATCGTGCCGGACAACACCCGCTCCGGGCCCATAGGCGAGGTCTTCAAGATGATCTTCGACGCCGTCGCCGACAAGGCCGCGGCGCTGGATGTGCTTGTGGCGCTGGGAACGCATCAGCCGATGACGGTCGAGCAGATTTGCACGCGGCTTTCGATATCTGGCAAGGAGCGCAAGAGCAAGTACCGGTCGATTAAGTTCTTCAATCACGAATGGGACAAACCCGAGACCTTCGCTACAATCGGGCAGATCGGCGCCGATGAAATCAGCGAAATAAGCGACGGCCTGTTTGCAGAAGAAGTCGATGTCAGGATCAATAAGCTCATCTTCGACTACGATGAGTTCTTCATATTAGGCCCTGTTTTTCCGCACGAAGTGGTGGGCTTTTCGGGCGGGCACAAGTACGTTTTTCCCGGAGTCGCCGGCGCCGAGATCATCAACTTTTTCCACTGGCTCGGCGCCGTCATCACCAACCCGTGGGTAAACGGCAACAAGTGGACCCCCACCAGAAAAGTCGTCGAAAAGGCCGCATCTTTCATCGACGTGCCGCGAAAATTCTTTGCCGTCGTCGCCGTAAACAATCAACTCAAAGGCCTCTATATCGGCGACGTCGCGGATGCGTGGGAAAAGGCGGCCGATCTTTCCGAGCAGGTGCACATCATCTACGTCGAGAAGCCATACAAAACGATACTCGGCATCGCACCGGAGATGTACGACGATATCTGGACGGCGGGCAAGGTCATGTACAAGCTCGAACCGGTAGTCGCCGACGGCGGAACATTGATTATCTACGCGCCGCACATCACCGAGATCAGCTATACGCACGGCAAAATACTCGATGAGATCGGCTATCACACGCGGGACTACTTCCTGAAGCAATGGGACAAATTCAAGGACTTCCCGCGCGGCGTAACCGCCCATTCCACCCACGTCAAGGGTATCGGAACGTTCGTCGACGGCGTCGAAAAACCGAGGGTCAATGTGATTCTCGCCACGCAGATTCCCCAGGAACGCTGCAAAAAAATAAATCTGGGATACATGAATCCCGATGAGATTAATATCGCTGATTACGAAAACAAAACCGACCAGGGGATGCTCGTGGTGCATCATGCCGGCGAACTGCTGCACCGTTTGAAAAGCGGGTATATACCGAGCATTCCGAAAGAATAAAAAAGATAAAAATAGCCACAGAGGGCACAGAGGCCACAGAGTTTGTTAATAATTATTTTACTCTCTGTGAACTCTGTGTCCTCTGTGGCAAAATATTCCGGTCCCGGCTTCGCCGGGTTAACAAATTGAAATTTGTAAGGGAGTAAGTAAAATGTCACAAGCGGATATAGGCCTCGTGGGCCTGGCGGTAATGGGAGAGAACTTCATTCTCAATATGGAAAGCAAGGGCTTTACGGTTGCCTGTTTCAACCGCACGGTCTCGAAGGTCGATACTTTCATCGAGGGTCGCGCCAAAGGCAAAAACATCATCGGCTGTCATTCGATCGAGGAGTTCGTCAAGAGCCTCAAGCGGCCGCGCAAGGCGATGCTGCTGGTAAAGGCCGGTCCCGCCGTGGATGCGTTTATCGAGCAGATACTGCCGCTGCTGGACGACGGCGACATAATCATCGACGGCGGCAATTCGCATTTTCCCGACACGATCCGCCGGTGTGAGTATGTCGAAAGCAAGGGCAAGCTGTATGTCGGAACGGGTGTATCGGGCGGTGAAGAAGGAGCGCTTAAAGGGCCGTCGATTATGCCCGGCGGCAGTGGCGGCGCGTGGGAACATGTAAAACCCATCTTCCAGAAATGCTCCGCCCACACCGACGCAGGCGAGCCCTGCTGCGACTGGATCGGAGAAGGCGGCGCAGGCCACTTCGTCAAGATGGTCCACAACGGCATCGAGTACGGCGACATGCAGATGATCTGCGAGACGTACCAGATGATGAAAGCCGGCCTGGGCATGACTAACCGGCAAATGCACGAAGTCTTCACCGAGTGGAACGCCGGCGAACTGGATTCCTACCTCATCGAGATCACGCGGGACATCTTAGGCTACAAAGACGAAGACGGCAACGAAGTTATCGACCTCATCCTCGATACGGCCGGGCAAAAAGGAACCGGCAAGTGGACCGGCATCGCCGCGCTCGATCTGGGACAGCCCCTGACGCTGATCGGCGAAGCGGTCTTTGCAAGATGCCTTTCGGCGTTGAAGGATCAGCGGGTTGCAGCATCAAAGGTGCTGTCCGGACCGACGGCGAAGTTCTCCGGCGACAAGGCTGCATTTGTCAACGACCTGCGGCAAGCGCTTTATGCATCGAAGATCGTCAGCTACGCACAGGGCTATCAACTCATGCGTGCCGCCGCCGAACATTACAAATGGAACCTCAACTACGGCGGTATCGCACTCATGTGGCGCGGCGGCTGTATCATCCGCTCGGCATTTTTGGGCAAAATCAAGGAAGCGTTCGACAAGAATCCCGAACTGGAGAACCTCCTCCTCGATCCGTTCTTCAAAGATGCGGTAGAAAACGCCCAAACTTCCTGGCGTAAGGTCGTAACAACCGCAGTCGAAATGGGCATTCCAATTCCGGCAATCAGTTCGGCATTGGCGTTCTTTGACGGGTATCGCGCCGAAAGGCTGCCCGCCAACCTCCTCCAGGCCCAGCGGGATTACTTCGGCGCCCACACATACGAGCGTGTGGACAAGCCCCGGGGCGAGTTCTTCCACACCAACTGGACCGGCAGAGGAGGCACAACCGCGGCCTCAACGTACATAGCATAAAGTGTTTTCGACACCCTGTCGAAAAAGATATAAGCCCCGCAAGTATCGTCTTGCGGGGCTTTTTTCACGTACAATCCGCCCTCAAACGCAAAATTTCCTTCCCCAGTGACATACAGTTGACACTGCTTTCGGAATTTCCTTGACTTTTCCGATTCAGTACCGGTTATAGTACGGCAATTGCAGATAATTACTGCGGCAGGCGTATCCGGACCGGCTTCTCCGGCGTCTCGTCCACGGAATGGTGAATATTCAGGGGCAATCACGATGCTTGAGACAAGACATGGCATTATTAGCAGCATCCACCATCATATTAAAGGTTATGGCGGGCGGTATCATGAGTGGTGCGTGGGTATCTGCAGTACGAAAGATCGGGAGTTTCTCCATGCACGGCAGGCCGACTCGGATTCGCTGATCTTCAGAAAGGCCCAGTCGCCGGAAGATGCCCAATCGGTGATGGCCTATTTTATCTATATTTACCAACTCAGCCGCGCCGCCAACAGCAGCGATAACGGAAACAGCGACATCGTTTTCACATACAAAGCAGACTAAACATCTGGCGTTCTGCCTTGACACACCGATGAGGCTCCGTTATGATGTCCGGCACTTGTATCATTATGATTTGGGAGAGTGAATAATGCCGGAATTTATGTCTGAGGATTTTCTGCTGCAAACGGAAACCGCGCGGGTTCTTTACCACGAGCATGCCGCCGGGATGCCGATTTACGATTACCACTGCCATGTGATCGCCGCCGAGATTGCCGACGACCGGCAGTTCGAGAATATGACGCAGGTCTGGCTGGCGGGCGACCACTACAAATGGCGCGCCATGCGCACCAACGGCGTCGCCGAGCGTTATTGCACCGGGGACGCGAGCGACTGGGAAAAATTCGAGCAGTGGGCGGCGACCGTGCCGGCCTGCCTGCGGAATCCGCTGTATCACTGGACGCACCTGGAGTTGAAACGTCCCTTCGGCATTACGGGAAAACTGCTCGGCCCGGACACGGCCAGGGAAATCTACGACGCCTGCAGCGAGATGCTCACTACGCCGGAATTCAGCGTGCGCAATATCATGCGGAAGATGAATGTCAAGCTCATCTGCACGACGGAGGACCCGCTTGACAGTCTCGAACATCACGCAAAGATTCGCGACGACGGCTTTGAGATCAAGGTCCATACCGCGTGGCGGCCGGACAAGGCGATGGCCGCCGAGAATGTCCCGCTGCTCAATACCTGGATCGACAGACTGCAGGAAATCGCCGATGTCTATGTCGCCGATTACGACTCCTACCTGACCGCCCTCCGCAGACGACACGACGAATTCCACGCCAACGGCTGCCGTCTGAGCGACCACGGCCTGGAGGCGGCGTTTGCCGACGACTACACCGCAAGGGAAATCGCCCTTATCTTCGAGAGGATTCGTTCCGGCAAGTCCCTGAACGCCGTCGAGATCGGCAAGTTCAAATCGGCCATGATGGTCGAGTTCGCCCTGATGGACCACGAAAAAGGCTGGGTCCAGCAGCTTCATGTCGGCGCCATGCGAAACAACAACACCCGCTTCTTCAAGGCGCTCGGTCCGGACACCGGCTTTGACTCCATCGGCGACTATCTTACCGCCGCGCCGCTGTCGAGATTTCTCGACCGGCTCGACTCGCAGGACAAGCTGGCCAGGACCATTCTGTACAATCTCCACCCGCGCGACAACGCAGTAATGGCGACGATGATCGGCAACTTCCAGGACGGCTCGACGCCCGGCAAGATGCAGTTCGGCTCGGGGTGGTGGTTTATGGACCAAAAGGACGGCATGATCAACCAGATCAACACACTATCCAATATGGGCCTCCTGAGCAGATTCGTCGGCATGCTGACCGATTCGAGGAGCTTTTTGTCCTACCCCCGACACGAATACTTCCGCCGCATCCTCTGCAACATCATAGGCAACGACGCCGAAAACGGCGAACTGCCCGGCGACATGAAGCTGTTGGGCCAAATGGTGGAAGACATCTGCTACAACAACGCCAAAAACTACTTCCCAATGGAATGCGATTAGTCGTTGACGACCTCGGCCATCGCCTTGAGGTTTTCTATTGGTGTGCCCGGTGAGACCCCTCCGCCGGGTGAGATGAGGATCGGGCCGTAACGGTCCGCCTTGTC
>QNBS01000020.1 GCA_003644175.1 Planctomycetota bacterium
CGAAAACAAAGAGCCCACAGCGGTAGCCCCGATTGAGCCCCGGACGGAGGATGAAAAGAGAAGATACGCCAACGCTCAAATGCGCGTAAAAGCCCGAAAAGAACTCCTCAAGAAAATGCAATAGGCAGAATTATACCTTTCAGGGTAGTAAATTCCCGCGAGTAAAACGGTAAGTATTTATTTGAAAACACGTTACCGCGAACAAAACGGGAATTTTCAATCGTGATCCGTATATTAGCAAAAAAGTGGCCCAAAGAGAGTTTGCAAGATATTGGCGCGAGGTTATAATGGCGGTTTAGTTGAGAAATATCCCTTAAAGGCGAGGTAGTTTAGATGTTATCTGGCAGAACGATAAGAGTCTTGTTTGCGGTGTTTGCGGTGTTGACGGCCTGCGGCAATTGCCTGGTGTGTGCGGGGACTTTGCATCTCAAGGACGGCAAGGAATGGCAGGACGTCTCCGGCTCGCCCGATGGCAGGCGTCTCATGGCGGTGGCGAAGTTCAAGCAGTTGATAAACTCCGGCGATGCGGAATCTGCAAATGAAGAACTGATCAAGCTCAAGGAGGCTTATCCGGAAATATCCGGTCCCGCCTTCGATGCGTTTTTGGAAGCGGAAACTCTCTATGCCGACGGCAAGTGGGATAAGGCGGTTCGCAAGTATGACGAGGTGCTGAACAAGTGGTCCGGGCATTGGCTTGAACCGACGATTCTGGAACGGAAGTTTTCGATTGGGCTGGCGTTTTTGAACGGGCACAAGCGTAAGGTCCTGAAGATTCTGCCTCTATCGGCCTTTGACGAGGGCGAAAAGATCATGTATGATATAGAGAACCGCGCCGGCGACGCCCCGATCTCCAGGCGCGCCTTGATTGCAATTGCAAGGGGTTATGAGAGGCGGGGTCAGTTTGTTGACGCGTATTATGTCTGGGAGAACATCAATTCTCGCTGGACAAACGGCCAGTTGCCGACGATGGCCATTTTGGAGATGGCGCAGGACCAGCATTCATCGTACAAGGGGCCGGACTACGACCATACCGGGCTGAACAAGGCTAAGGACCACTATCAGGATATCAGGACACATCATCATCAGCTTGCGGCGGAGTATGAGATAGATGAGAAACTGAAGATCATAGAGGAGCAGCTTGCTTACAAGCAATACTCGATAGGCGAATATTACGACCGAACCGGCAGCCGCCAGGCAGCCCAGTTGTATTACGAAGAGGTTCTGGATAAGTGGCCCGATACGGCTGCGGCGGAGATGGCGCAGGCGAGAATGTTAGCCTGGAACTCCGGTCTGACAGAGATAAGGCCGGGCGAGAAGAATAAAGTGGGCCGAAGACTCTTCGATGTGGGCAATAAAATTGTCGACAGTTGGTTTGGCCTGCGTTTCTTAGGTGTCAAGGCTAAGTAGTTCCTGTTGCGGAAACAACGTTTGTCATTCCCGCGAAAGCGGGAATCCAGACTATTCGTACTGGATCCCCGCTTTCGCGGGGATGACATCGGGTATTTTTTCTTTCCGCAACAGATACATAAGTAAGTCCGCCCGGATGAAGGCGGCGGTTATAGTTAAGTTGCAGACGGTTGGGGCCGATAAATAAACCGGTATATTTGAAACGAACAGGTGGCGGAATTGAAAACCAGAATTGAAATACTCGTATGCATGTTTGCGGGCCTGACGGTCATCTGCGCAGGCCCGGGCGGCTGCGGCAAGAGCGGGCTTGGGGGCTATACCAACGACTGGTTGTACCCGCGCCAAGTAGATACGGTTTATGTTGAGATGTTCGACAGCAGGAGTTTTCGCCGTGGGCACGAATATGTGCTCACCGACGCGATCTGTAAGCGGATCGAGGTTGAGACGCCGTACAAAATCGTATCGGACAGGGATTTCGCCGACTCGGTCCTGAGCGGCCAGATAAACAGTATCGGCTCGGGTGTGCTGGCGGTGGACCGTGAGACGGGCCGTCCGCTCGAACGGGAAGTGCTGCTTCGCGTAACAGTCAATTGGAAAGACCTGGAGACGGGTGAACTCCTGATAAACAATGAAACCGTTACGGCGTCGTCTACGTATTCTGCTCAGTTAGGCCAGGATTTTGACTACTCGGCGGCGGTGGCTGCGAACCGTGCCGCCCGGAAGGTCGTAGAGCTTATGGAAGAAACGTGGTGAGGAATGTGTGTTTTGACCGGCGGCGCACGGGACGGGGGGACGGAGGAGGGGGCATGTGTTTGTTTGTTCAACTTTATTTTAGAAATTAATCAGAAGCAAATTCCATGACGGATAATCCCGACAAGAATCAAGAGACGCCCAGGGGCCTGAAAGGGCTCGGGCGAAAAAACCTGCCGAATTACAGGCGCAGTCCGTTCGGCTGGCTTGTGATCTTTCTCATTCTCATCAGCGCCATGATGATGCTCAACAAGGCTACCAGGCGTGTGGAGAAGATCAGCTTCGTGCCCGATTTTATGGACTACGTCGATGCCGGCCATATCGAGAGTGTGGAGTTCCAGGTGTCTCGCGGCAGGATAGCAGGCAAGTTCAATGAAAGCGGCATGGCTGCCCGCGGCGAAGATGCGGCGGTAAGGTTTCAAGTCAACTATGACCCCGAACTGCTGCCCAGGGATTATCTTGAGCAGTTGAAAGCAAAGGGTATCAAGGCGGATGTTGTCCGGGATTACTGGGGGCCTATATTGTGGAGTTGGCTGCCTATCGTGCTGCTCGTTGGTTTCGTCTATTTTATCTTCATTCGCAACATGCGCGCCGGCGGAGGCGGTATGCTGATGAGTTTCGGTCGCAGCCGCCACAAGGTGCAAAGCCGGGAACAGAAGGTTACCTTCGAGGATGTGGCGGGTATTGACGAGGCCAAGGAAGAGGTCAGCGAGACGATAGAATTTCTGAAGAACCCCAAGAAGTTCAAGAAGATCGGCGGGCGCATCCCTCGCGGCGTTCTGCTGGTGGGTCCTCCCGGCTGCGGGAAAACGCTGCTCGCCAAGGCCATCGCGGGGGAGTCGGATGTGCCGTTTTTCAGTATCTCGGGCAGCGATTTTGTGGAGATGTTTGTCGGCGTAGGCGCCAGCCGCGTCCGCGATCTGTTCAAGCAGGCCAAAGAGAATTCGCCCTGTATCATCTTTCTCGATGAAATCGACGCTATCGGTCGAAAACGCGGTCCCGGTTTTGTCAGCGGAGGCCATGACGAGCGTGAGCAGACCCTTAATGCGATCCTGGTCGAGATGGACGGTTTCGATACGAACGATCAGGTGATCGTTATCGCGGCGACCAACCGCAAGGATATCCTGGACCATGCGCTGACCCGCCCGGGCAGGTTCGACAGGCAGGTCGTGGTGCCCCTGCCGGATTTGGCCGGACGTGTGGAAATACTAAAGATTCACTCCCGCAACATACAGATGAACTCGGATGTTGAATTCGAGCGGTTGGCGCGTGGAACGCCCATGTTCAGCGGCGCCGAGTTGGAGGCCTTGATTAACGAGGCGGCCATCAGCGCCAGCATGGCCAACAAGGACTATGTGGAAATGGCCGATCTCGATGAGGCGCGCGACAAGGTTCGTTGGGGCCGTGCGAAGAAGAGTCGTGTCGTCGATGAACAGGACAAGAATATCACGGCTTTTCACGAGGCCGGCCACGCCTTCGTGCAGTCGGTGCTCGAAGATGCCGACCCGCTTCATAAGGTCAGCATTATCCCGCGCGGGCCGATGGGAGGGGCGACCTTTGCACTGCCCGAAAAGGACCGCATGTTCTACACCAAGAGATACTGCATGGCTCAGATGCAGGTCTGTTTCGGCGGGCGAATCGCAGAGCAGATTTTCTGCGACGACATAAGCAGCGGCGCCCAGGCGGACATCAAGCAGGCGACCGGCATCGCCAGGGAGATGATTCTTACATGGGGCATGGGCGAAGAACTCGGTCCCATCGATTACGGCGGCAATATGTCGATGGAGACGTATTACCCCGGTTCCGGTCGGGAAACATCTGAAAAGACCGCCGAGTTGATCGATAAGGAGATCAAGAAGCTGATCGACCAGGCCTATACGCAGGCACGGCATCTTATCGAAGCCAACAAGGACAAGATGGAGGCGCTTACCAGGGCGCTTTTGAAGTACGAGACGCTCGACGCCGCGGATGTGGAAGTTATCCTCAGTGGCCGCGAGTTGGACAAACCCACCGTATCAGACCTGCTGGCGATGGAACAGGCCAAGGAACAAAGCGAACAGCCTCCCCATGCCGAACCCGATGAATCGACATCATAAATCACCTGTGTAGATTGTGCGGCGGCGTGCGGCAAACTTTCACCAATCGGCTGGATTTCAATCCTGCCAATTTGACGCCGCCCAGTGCTAATATGTCATATCCGGAAAATAATATCTCGCCGGCACGTCTGCCGTAACCCACTGCCGTAAAAGGCGTTACGTATTCACAGCGGTTCCTGGCACGGTTTTTGCAGTGTAATAAAGTGCACCAGTTAGAGACTGTAACGTAAATTGTTTATTATTATTGTTATTGTTATTTTGAAAGGAGGTTTACCATGACACTATATGAATTACTGCCCATCAGAAAAGGTCGCGGGCGTGTGCCCATCAGGAGACACGAAGCAGCGGAGCCCTTTGGCGCTCTTGAGCGGCGAGCGAGCCGGTTCTTTGAAGATTTTTTCCGCGATTTCGCTTTAGAGCCCTTTGGTGGATCCCGATACTTTAGCGGCGGTTTCGCGCCCAGTCTGAACGTTTCCGAAACCGACGATGAAGTTGTCGTATCCGCCGAGCTTCCCGGCCTCGACGAAAATGATGTTGAGGTCTCCCTTAGCGACGGAAGGTTGACAATCAAGGGCGAAAAGAAGCAGGAAGAAGAGATCAAGGACCAGGAACACTATCGCATGGAGAGGTCTTACGGCTTGTTTGAGCGTGTGGTTGAGTTGCCTTGTGAGGTGGACGAGGAAAAATCCAGCGCCGAGTTTGCCAAAGGCATCTTGACAATCAAACTGAGCAAGGTCGCCGGCGAGAAAGCAAAGGCAAAAAAGATTGAAGTCAAGGCTGGTTAGGACGATATCTCTTTATGGCGGCGGGCTGAATGGCAGGCTCGCCGCCGACAATTTTTATTTGTTTACAGAAAGGCGTCGAAGATGATTCCGAGAGAGTGGTCAAAAGCAAAAATCATCGTGTTGGGTATTATTGTCCTTGCGATTGCGGCTATGCCGGCGGCGGTCTCGGCCGAGAAAGGGATTGCCACATTACGGGAGACGTCCAAGGCGTTTTCGGCGGTTGCGAAGAAGGCGATACCGGCCGTGGTCTCCGTGAAGGTCGAAAAGACCATCAGGGAGGAGGGGCAATTATATCAGTCCCCCTTTGAAGATGATCTTTTTGAGCGTTTCTTTGGGCCCCGTTATCATTACCGGCGACCGCCGCGCCAACGGCAGCAGGTCGGCCAGGGTTCCGGCTTCGTCATCAGCGAAGACGGATACATACTGACCAACAACCACGTCGTCGAAGGGGCCGATAAAATTGTCGTCAGCCTTCAGGACGGCAGGAAATTTGACGACGCCAAAGTCATCGGGACCGATCCTAAATCGGATGTTGCTCTTATTAAGGTTGATGCCGAGAACCTGCCCGTGATCGAATTGGGCGATTCCGACGCCCTTGATATCGGCGAGTGGGTCATCGCCGTGGGCAGTCCCTTCGGGCTTCAGGCGACGGTAACCGTCGGCGTTGTCAGCGCCAAGAGTCGCGGCGTCGGACTTGCCGAATACGAGGACTTCATTCAGACCGACGCCGCCATCAATCCCGGCAATTCGGGCGGCCCGCTGCTGAACATCGACGGCAAGGCGATCGGGCTCAATACCGCCATATTCAGTCAGAGCGGCGGGTACATGGGCATCGGCTTTGCGATCCCGATCAACCTGGCAAGAAGCATCACCGATCAGCTCAGGAAATCAGGCAAGGTTACGCGCGGGTATCTGGGCATCCAGATGCACCCGGAGAAAATCACCCCCGAACTTGCTGAGGAGCTCGGGCTCAAAGACAACAAGGGTGTGCTGGTCACGGAAGTAATTCCCGATTCTCCAGCCGCTAAAGCGGGTCTGAAGCGACGCGACATAATTCTGGAGATGGACGGCAAGACCGTCGAGGACTGGCAGTCGTTCCGCAATCATGTAGCGATGCTCGAACAGGGCAAAAAAGTTACCCTGACCGTATTCAGGGACGAGAAGAAGAAGGAACTCGAGGTGGAGATCGGATCGCTGGAAGAAGGCCAGATTGCTTTGGGCGTATCCGAGGTGTCCAGGAAGTTGGGCCTGCAGGTGCAGAATCTGACCGATGAGTTGGCCACGCGTTTCGGCTATGAAGGCGCCAAGGGCGTCATCGTAACCGAGGTAACCGACAACAGTCCGGCCGACCGCGCCGGCATCGGCGCCGGCATGCTCATCATCAGCGTCAATCGCCGGGACGTCAGCACCGTCAAGGAGTTCAGCGAAGCTCTCAAAGAGTCCTCGAAGACGAAAAAGGCGCTGTTGCTGGTAAGAAATGAGCGATATGCCCAATACGTGGTGCTCAGTCTGGACTAACCGCAATCCGCACAAATAAATGCACGTCCTATTGAACGCGCGTAGGGGCGGCCCCATGTGGCCGCCCAAATACCGTGGGGCGGCCCCCATCTGACCGCCCAAACCCGGGCATACGAATTTCAAATCGGAAGCAGGGCAACCACATGGGGTTTTAGGGCAACCACATGGGGTTTTAGGGCAACCACATGGGGTTGCCCCTACTGGCGTCTTATGCTGCCTATGAGTTCGTCCAGCTCTGTTCTTGTCTGCGGGTCGGTGCGGCGAAGCCCGTCAATCTTGCCGTAGGCGTGCAGGACCGTCGAATGATCCCTGCCGCCGAGATGCCCGCCGATTTCTTCGAGGCTGTGCTTGGTGAGGTTCCTGGCCAGATACATGCATACCTGCCGCGGAAGCGCGATGCTCTGGCTTCTCTTCTTGCTTTGAAGATCCGCCAGTCGAACATCGTAATAGTGGGTGACGGCGTTGATGATTTCGGTGATAGAGATGCTTCTGCGGCTTTCGGCCTCCTGTCGGCCGAGTGCATGCCGGGCCAGTTCCAGCGTGATGGGTTCGCCCGACGTCTGGGCGGTCGCATAGAGGATTGTCAGCGCCCCTTCAAGCTCCCGAATGTTGGCTTTGACTCTGCCGGCAACGTATTCGGCGACCTCCTCGGATACATCCAGCCCGCGCAGTCGCGCCTTTTTCTGTACGATGGCAATTCGGGTCTCATAGCTGGGCGCATCAATCCGGGCGACAAGTCCCCATTTGAACCGGCTGATCAGGCGATCCTCCAGCGAGGGGATTTCGCCGGGCGTACAGTCGGCGGTGAGCACAATCTGCCCGTGGTTGTTGTAGATGGCGTTGAACGTATGGAAGAATTCCTCCTGGCTTTGTTCGCGTTCGCTGAGGAACTGAACGTCGTCGATGACAAGCACGTCGACGGTCCTGAACTGACTTTGGAATTCGGACAGTTGCCCGTGTTCGATAGCGCTGATGAACCTGTTGACGAACTCCTCGCAACTGAGAAACTGAATCTGTGTATCGGCGGAGTGTTTCCTGACGCCGTGGCATAAGGCGTGAAGCAGATGGGTTTTGCCTAATCCGACCGAGCCGTAAAGAAACAACGGATTATACGTGTTGCCCGGTGAATGGCTGACGGCGACACAGCTTGCGTGCGCCAGGCGGTTACACGGGCCCACGACAAAACTGGCAAATGTATAGTCGGGGTGCAGTTTGACGGTGCCTTGTGTACAGGTCTGCATCGGCTCGGCCGATGTCGAATCGCCGGCGCTGAACTTGACCGCGACCAGGTGTCCGGTGACGTTTTGCGCCGCCTGTGTGAAAATCGTCAGGCAGTTGTCGTGCAGAAACTGCGCTGCGTCGGCGTCGGGGCAGCCGACCTCCAGAATCCCGCCGTCAAAACGCAACACGACAAGGTCGTCAAACCACCTGCGGCTGTTGACCGGATCGAGTGTCTTGACCCTGTCCAATATCCCGACTAAAATATCCGCTGTATCCTGCGCAGCCAAATCCTTCTCCCGATTCTCCTGGGGCACCGGCAATCCATTCGATCAAATGTACGCTACGCCTGCAGAAAACTCTGAAACTTGCAGGAACTGTTGTCTTGCCAACCGTAAGGTTAAGTCCTGTATGCGCCTTCCCTGGCCACCGCCATGTAAGTTACAGGCGCCGGAGGGGTTTGTCAAAGGAAATTTCGCCGGGCCGGACAAATTTGCATCCTGCCCCGGCCAGGGGCCAGGCTAAAAATTTAACAATGCTTGAAATCAGGCCGATTATCTGGGAAACTATCATGATGTTCTCTTGGGGGGCAAAACGGCGGCTAACCGGATATGAATTGCCGGCAAAGGTAAATTTTTGCGGAGCTAAAATGGGTATTTTCACCAGGACGGTCAACTATCTCAGGGAGCATTTGGGCAAGACGCGGGCCAGGATCACGTCGAGCCTTTCGAGCGTCCTGACGTTGGGCAGGAAGATTGACGAGGAGCTGCTGGACGATCTCGAAGAGACATTGATCAGCGATGATATCGGTGTCGAAACGACGGACAAGCTGATTACGGATCTCCGCGGCGCCTATCGCGACAGGAAGATCACCACCACCGACGATATCGTTCCGTTCCTCAAAGAGCACATGAAAAGCTATTGGCCCGAGCGGGATCGACAGTTGCAGACCGCAACATCCGGACCGACGGTGATTCTTGTTGCCGGCGTAAACGGTTCGGGCAAGACGACGAGCATCGCCAAGCTCGCTTATGTGCTCAGCCGCAACGGCAGCAATGTCATCGTTGCCGCCTGCGATACGTTTCGCGCTGCGGCGGTGGAGCAGTTGACGATATGGGCCGAGCGTATCGGCGTCCAGATCGTCAAGCACAAGATGGGCTCGGACCCGGCGGCGGTTGCCTACGATGCCTGCGAAGCGGCGGTGGCGCGCGGGGCGGACTACCTGATCCTGGATACGGCGGGCAGACTCCATACGCAAAAGCCCCTGATGGACCAGTTGACAAAGATCAGGAACGTGGCGACCAAAAAGATCGCCGGCTCGCCGCACGAGGTGCTGCTTGTTCTGGATGCGACGACCGGGCAGAACGCGATCATACAGGCAAAGACATTTCTGGAAGCGATTGACGTTACGGGCATCTTCCTCGCCAAGCTCGACGGCACGGCCCGCGGCGGAATCGTCATCGCAATCAAAGACATGCTGGATATCCCCGTAAAGTTCGTCGGCTTAGGCGAAAAGCCCGAAGACATAGCCGAATTCGACCCCGCAGAATTCGTCGAGGCACTGTTTACGTAGCCCCAACGGTGGGGCTTGCCCCACCAGAATTGCTGCGAGACAAGCCGGCGTAGATACTGTTATGATTTCCCGTTGATCATTAGTTGCGGCTGGCCTGTGGCTTCGAGGACGTCTCTCCAGAGTGGGCCGTCGGGGTCGATGGTGTTTTTTGTGGCAACGGCTAATGCGGTGGGTATGTGGACGAGCCGGTTGTGGATCATGCTTATGATCATCTCGGTTTTTCCGGCCATGGCGGCATGGACGGCGTTGGCGCCGAGCCTTGCACAATAGATCGAGTCGTTGGCGTTTGCCGGTGCGCTTCGGATGATATATCCAGGGTCGATGTACTTGAGATTGACCTCCATATTCTTCGCTTTGAAACAGGCGGTGATTTTCTGTTTGAGGAAAAGGCCTATGTCGGCAAGCGTGGCGTTTCCGGATGCATCTTTGGTTTCGGACGCTGCCGGCAGGTCCTGGCCTGCGCCTTCGGCGGCGAGGATGACGGCGTGGCCTCTGCTTTTCAGCCGGGTCTCAAGACGCGCCAGCAGACCGTTTTCGCCCTCGAGTTCGAACGGCACCTCGGGCACGAGTACGAAGTTGACGTCGTTGATGGCAAGGGCGGTATGGGCGGCGATGAAGCCGGACTGCCTGCCCATGACCTTGACCAGACCGATTCCATTAACGGCGTCGGCGGCTTCGGTATGAGCGGAGGCGATGGAGATGACGGCCTTTGAGACGGCCGTTTCGAAGCCGAAGGATTTTTGAACGAAGCTCAGGTCGTTGTCGATGGTTTTCGGTACGCCGACAACCGCGATTGTCAGGCCGCGTCTGTCTATTTCCCGACAGATTCCAAGAGCGCCCCTTTGTGTTCCGTCGCCCCCGATGGTGAACAAAATGTTGATGTTCATACGTTCAAGCGTATCGACAATCCGCTCGGCCCGGCCACCGTAGCCACGGGATGAGCCGAGTATCGTGCCTCCCCTTCGATGGATATCCGTCACCGCAGCAGGCGCAAGGTTTATCGGCGCAAGGTTGAACTCCGAAAAAAAACCGCGATATCCATATCGAAAGCCGACGATATTCTTTACACCGTAGCGGTACCACAGACACATGACGATAGCGCGGATGACGTCGTTGAGGCCTGGGCACAGCCCGCCGCAGGTTACAATTGCCGCGCAAACGTCGGCCGGATTGAAATATATCTTCTGCCGGGGTCCGGCCTTTTCGAGGAGCCGGTCCTTTGCAAAAGTTCGCTGCGCAGCGTCCGGAGTTGTCTCGATATCATAGATGATGTACTCGGAGTCATCGGTGTAGTTGGCGATATAATCATCGTTTACGGTTGACAACTTGACCGGCGAGGGCACGGTTCTTTCGCCGAGTGTGGTAACAGTAAAATCCGTTTTTTGCATCGTTAATCCACCTCAAATAAGGAAACGGCGGGACAAGCCCACCCTGCATTTTTTCACGAACCGCTTACCGTGTGAACCATGATCGCATTGGTCGTCCCGGCTGCGCCGATGGGGCTTCCGGCGACGAGGACAATTTTGTCGCCGCCATGAAGCCAGTTTCGTTCGAGAATGATCTTATCGACCATTCGTGAAAACTCCTCTATGCTGTTCGGCGCCGGTCTGCATCGCGGTATCACGCCGTAATGCAGACACATCTGTCTGCAGATTCGCTCGTTCGAGCTCAGTGCGAGGATGGGCACGTCGATGCGCGCCTTGCTGAACAACTGCGCCGCGGCGCCGGTTTGCGACCAGACGGCGACCAGTTTCGCGTCGGTATCGTCGACGAACTGGGCGACGCTGCGCGCCATGGCTGCGGTTACGGCAAGTTTTTCGGAGGTTACGATCATCGGGCGAATCTCGCCGGAGGCGTCGAGAAACGCTTCTGTGACGCGGGCGATTCGCCGGATCGTTTCGGCCGCGGCGATCGGGTGTTTGCCGATAGCCGTCTCGCCGGAGAGCATCACCGCATCGGTGAAATCCATGATTGCGTTTGCGACATCGGAGACCTCGGCGCGTGTCGGCGTAGGTGAATCGATCATGCTCTGGAGCATCTGGGTCGCCACGATGACCGGCGTTCCAAAATGGCGACAGAGGTGGGTGATTCGCTTCTGGATCAGCGGCACTTGGGCAAGGTCCATCTCGACGCCCAGATCGCCGCGGGCGACGAGAACAACATCCGAAGCCGTGATGATATTCTCAAGATGGTCTATCGCCTGGGGCTTTTCGATCTTGGCGATGACCTTAATATCCGAGCCGGCCTTTTTGATATAGTCCTTGAGTTGGCGTATCTCGTCGGCTGTGCGAACGAAGCTCAAGGCGAGAAACTCGATTTTGTGCTCTATTGCCCAGTTTACGCACTGCCAGTCGCGATCGGTTATCGACGGCGAGGAGATGTCCGAGTCGGGCAGGTTGATTCCCTTGTGGCTGTGCAACGCTCCCGGCGAAAGGACTCGGCATGTAATCTGGTCGTCGTCTTTGGCGATGACGCGCAGGGCGATCCGGCCGTCGTCGATGAATACGCGATGGCCGACCGCAACGTCGGCAACGAGATTGTCGTAATTAGTGCCGAAGCGCCTCGGCGAACCGTCATTCGGGTCGCCGGTTATGGTGATTTCGTCGCCGACGTTGAGCGTTTGTCCCTTGGGCTCGATGTTGGCGGTTCGAATTTTCGGCCCGCACAGGTCGCCTACAACGGCGGTGGTGTGCTGATGCTCAGAGCGAGCGGCATTTAGCAATTCAAGGAATGCGCCATGCTCGGCGAGCGTACCGTGGGAAAAGTTCAGACGAAAGACATCCACGCCGTGGTCGATCATAGTTCTGATCATATCGGTCTTGTTGCAGGCCGGGCCGATTGTCGCAATTATCTTGGTTTTGATCATCATAACAAATCGCCTGTCTACGCTCCGGGTGGCGAAAGGAGGGCAGGCACATGGGCCTGCCCCTACAATTTTTATGCCTTTGGGTAATTGCCGAGGTATTCGGTTTTGGGCAGTTGCCCGACCAGGGGCATTGCGTATTCGATGAAGGCGTCGGTCATGCCGTTGCCGTCGGCGTTTATGAACTCGTCGGGTACGCTCTTGGTGTGCTCGGCGACGTCGCTGAGGTTGGTCCTGAACAGTTCGACGGCGTAGTCGGCGCCGTTGCCCAGGCGTTTCATCGCGACCGAGCCGTTGTCTTCCTGCATCGAGTAGAGCACCGCCTGTCTTCCGCATCGACGGGCCTCATCGACATCCGTTTTCGACTGCAATCCCGCAAAGCTTCTTTGCAGATAACCGAACGTGTCGGCGCGAACCCGCTTGACGCCGAAGCTGCTTTTGATCTTCCCGGCGAGGTAATCGGCCAAGGCGCCGGTTCCCGAAAGCTGAACATTGCCGTGTGCGTCGCGCTCGGCGTCTTCGGCGATGATCTCGGCATAGGTCTTACCGTCCGGCCGGCAAATGCCTTCGCTGACGGCGATGACGCAGCGACCCAGTTTTTTGAAGACGCCTTCGACATCGGCTAAGAACTTTTCCATTGCAAACGGTCTTTCGGGAACATAGACCAGGTGCGGCCCGTCGTCGTCTCTTTGCCTGCCCAATACCGAGGCGCCCGTGAGGAAGCCGGCGTGCCTGCCCATGATTACGTCGATTTTGACGCCCGCAAGGGCGCGGTTATCCAGGTCGTCGCCCATCAGTGCGCAGGCGACAAATTTGCCCGCCGTACCGTAGCCGGGGCAGTGGTCGGTCACCAGCAGGTCGTTATCCACGGTCTTTGGCACGTGGAACGCCCGGAACTGGAAGCCTTCTCTTTCGGCCATGTTGTTGATGATGTAGCAGGTGTTGGCCGAGTCGTTGCCGCCGATATAATAGAAATACCGGATGTCGCGTTTCTTGAGGACTTCAAGGATTCGCGCACAATATTCGTCATTGGGCTTCTCCCTGCTTGAGCCCAGTGCCGACGAAGGTGAGGCGGCGACCCGCTCGAGTGTCTCTATCGACAGTTTCTTCAGATCGATGAAATCTTCCTTGACGATGCCCGCGACGGCATGCAGGCCCCCGTAGAGGCGGTCGATCTCCTTGTGTTTGCACGCTTCTTCAATTACGCCGACCAGAGACGCGTTGATAACGCCCGTGGGCCCGCCGGACTGGCTGACAATCGCATTAGCCATTCAAAAACCCTTCCTGATAAGTTGATTTGCACCAGTATTCATATTGCCACGCGATTATACGCAACGCCGCCCAAATATCAAGCCCAAAGCAACCATGCGGGTTTTATAATGTGTCCCAGCTCACTCATCCTGCTTTCTCGCCCGTTCGAGTTCGTCGGCGAGTTTGCCCACTTCCAGCCGCAGTCGCTGGTTCTCCCGTTTGTTCCGGATAAGCAGCCTGATGACATAAATGACTACGACAACCGGCACAATGCAGGTAAGTGCGAAAACCACGCTAACAATGATCAACTCCCACATCCCCGGTAACACAACAGCGAGTATTTCAGTATTCATTCAATCTCTCCTGCAATTCTGAACATTAATTTACGCTGAAACTGCTAAAACGTCAGGTATCATTCGTTTCTGCTCTTTTGCTGTGGAATAACTTTTTTTGATTCGAGCCAGGCATCAACGTCGGCACGGTCGAATTTGATGTTCTTTGCGCTTATTCTCATATAAGGCGGACAGTCGCCGCTGGCGATATATTTGTATATGGTCCGCTTCGAATCGCCCAAGTAGACCGCCAAATCTTCAATCGACATTAGCTGCATATGCCACTAAACTCCTTTATATGTCATAATATATCACCATATGCACTGAGATGCAACAAAAATCTCAGGAAAAATAAAAAAATATCGGGCATGCCCCCCCCTTTTTTCTCGAAAACATAAGTGTTTTATCTTAAAGGGTTTATAGCGGCCCTTGGCATCCTGAGCCCCGAAGGGGGGCGTTTGGGGCGATCTGATACGGGTGTAATCCTCCTTTGGCGTCGTCTCTCTACTGATCCTGCGACAAAGGCCTTGGCCTGTAGAGTTTGGTCTCCAGCGCTCTTTGATAAGC
>QNBS01000021.1 GCA_003644175.1 Planctomycetota bacterium
TCGTCAAGGATGTCGGCGATTCGCTGATTCTGACCACGCTTGCCGAGGATGACTGCGAAAGCCATGAGGAGGCATTACTGAAGTTATATGTTCGTTTGCGGCCGGGTAATCCCGCTCAGATCGACAAGGCGAGGACTCTGTTTACGGAGAAATTCTTCGACACGAATCGTTATCGTCTCGGCAAGGTGGGCAGGTTCAGGTTGAACCGCAAGTTCGAGTTGAGTGTGGACGAGAAGGAGATGTCGCTTCGGCCGGATGATTTTCTCAATACGATGCGTTATATTCTAAAGCTTCGAAACAACGAGGGGACGACCGACGATATCGACCATCTGGGCAACCGGCGTCTGCGGACAATCGACGAGCTGGCCGCAAGTGAGATTCGAAAGGGACTGTTGAAGTTGAGGCGCACCGTTCAGGAGCGCATGAGCATGAAGAGTCCCGAGGACATCGCGCGTATCGCCGATCTCGTCAACAGCAAGAGCGTATCGAGCAGCATCGACTATTTCTTCGGCAGGGGCGAGTTGAGCCAGGTTGTCGACCAGACCAACGCGCTTAGCCAGTTGACCCACGAACGGCGTTTAAGTGCGCTCGGACCGGGCGGCTTGAATCGCAAACGCGCCGGTTTCGAAGTTCGCGATGTGCATATCAGCCACTACGGGCGCGTTTGTCCGATTGAAACGCCGGAAGGCACGAATATCGGGCTGATTGTGTCGCTGGCGATTTTCTCTAAGGTTGATGAATACGGCTTTTTGATTACCCCTTATCGCAATGTCAAGAGGGGCAAGCTGACGAGCGAAGTTACGTATCTGCGAGCCGACCAGGAAATGGAGGCGATTTTTGCGCCGCCGAGCATGGTCGAGCCGGACAGCGGGCAACTGAGGAAGGGATTGGTGCTTGCGCGTAAGCAAGGCGATCTGAGTCAGGTTGACAGCAAGGAGGTTAGCTATGTGGACATTTCTCCCAAGCAGACGGTGGGTGTGTCGGCGTCGCTGATTCAGTTTTTGGAGCACAACGACGCCAACCGTGCGTTGACGGGGTCTAACATGCAGCGTCAGGCGGTTCCGCTCTTGCGCACCGAGGCGCCGCTGGTGTGCACCGGTATGGAGCGGGAGGTGGCGCAGAACTCCAGCATGGTCGTTCGCGCCCGAAACGCCGGCGTGGTTACGGCCGTGGACGGCAACAGGATTATTGTCAACGAGACAGATGAATACAAACTGCTCAAGTACGTCGGGCTAAACGAGCGGACGTGTCTGAACCAGGCGCCGATCGTCAAACTCGGCGAGAAGGTCAAGAGAAACCAGATCATCGCCGACGGCGGAGGAACCTGCGACGGCGTTCTTGCATTAGGAAGAAACGTGTTGGTGGCGTTTGTGCCGTTTGACGGCTACAACTTCGAGGACGCCATTGTTATCAGCGAGAGGCTTGTCAAGGAAGATGTCTTTACGAGTATCCATATCGATGCGTTCAGCGTCGAGATTCGCGAGACCAAGCTGGGACGTGAAGAATTCACGAGGGACATTCCCAATGTCAGCGAAAAGGCCCTTCGCAACCTTGACGCCGACGGTATTATTCGTGAGGGTACTCGCGTGGGGCCGGGTGATATCCTGGTGGGAAAGGTTTCGCCCAAGAGCAAGACGGAGCTTACACCGGAAGAAAAACTGCTTCATGCGATATTCGGTCGGGCCGGCGAAGATGTCAAGAATGATTCGCTGGAGGCTCCGAGCAGCTTTGAAGGTGTTGTCATCGGTACTCGCCGGTTTATGCGGCGCGGCGCCGGCAGCGAAGAGCAGCGCAAAGCGCAAAAAGAGGACATAAAGCGTTATGAAACCGAAATGATCGCCGGCGAATGCCGGTTGTTCAGGCGGATGATGGAGAGTGTTCACAGTTCTCTGGAAGTCGATATTGTTGACCCGTCGACGCGCCAGAAAGTCGGCGCCAGCGACGACCAGGACGTTCTCTGCGAGCAGATTGAGAACTTCGATATTTCATGGGTAAAGCCCGCCAAACTGCGTAACGACGTCCAGAAGATTCTCGACAAGTACTGGCCCAAGCTGGAGGAGCTGCAGGAAGAGAAGAAGCGTCGCTTAGAGCGGATGAAACACGGCGACGAACTTCAGAGCGGCGTGCTCGAGATGGTCAAGGTTTATGTTGCAACGAAGCGGACGCTGTCGATAGGCGACAAGATGGCCGGTCGCCACGGCAACAAGGGCGTCATCGCCAAGATCATGCCTGAAGAAGATATGCCATTCCTTGAAGACGGCACGCCGGTTGACATTTGCCTCAATCCCCTTGGCGTTCCCAGCCGTATGAACGTGGGGCAGATTCTGGAGACCCATCTGGGCTGGGCGGCGAAGATATTGGGCTTCAATGCTGTCACGCCGGTTTTCGACGGCGCTACGGAGGAACAGATATGCGAAGCGATCACCGAAGCCAATGAATCGATAAGCAAGCGAATGACACAACTTCAGGAAGACAACGAAGTGCCGCCTGCCGACGAACTGTTTACAACTATTCCGCCGGATTTGAAGACTGTGATCTATGACGGCCGAACCGGCGAGCGGTTCGGACAGGAAGCGACCATCGGCTATATCTACATGATGAAGCTGCACCATCTTGTCGACGACAAAATTCATGCCCGTGCGACGGGCCCGTACAGTCTTATCACGCAGCAGCCTTTAGGCGGCAAGGCCCGCACTGGCGGTCAGCGATTCGGCGAGATGGAAGTCTGGGCGCTGGAGGCCTATGGGGCCGCTTATACCCTTCAGGAGCTTCTCACGGTCAAGAGCGATGATATCGAGGGTCGTACGAAGATTTATGAGTCTATGGTTAAAGGCGCCAATACACTCGAGGCGGGCACGCCGATTTCCTTTGATGTGCTTTGCAGCGAGATCCGCGGACTCGGGTTGAATATTCAGCTCGAGAAAAAACGCATTGGCGGCGGGCGACTTTAGCGCAGCCGGTGTCGAAGAAGCCGATAGCAAAAGGTTGGATTTATTGACGGTTAATCGGAGTTGGTCATAAAATGGTAGAATCGATTTACGATCGCATTAACGATTATGGTTCGGTAAAGATATCGCTGGCGAGCCCGACTGATATACGAAGCTGGTCTTTCGGCGAGGTGCGCAAGCCCGAAACGATCAATTACCGAACGTACAGGCCGGAGAAAGACGGCCTGTTCTGCGAGCGGATTTTTGGGCCGGAGCGAGACTGGGAATGCGCTTGCGGCAAGTACAAAGGGACCAAGTTCAAAGGCATTATCTGCGATCGCTGCGGCGTAAAGGTAACCCACAGCCGGGTCCGTCGCAAACGGATGGGGCACATTAACCTGGCGGCGCCCGTTGTGCACATCTGGTTTTTCAAGGCTCTGCCAAGTCGCCTGAGTACGCTTATCGGAATGAAGACGTCGCACCTTGAGAAGGTCATTTACTTCCAGGATTACGTCGTGACCGACCCGGGACAAAGCCCGCTCCTTGCCAAACAACTGCTGACAGAGGACGAATACCGCGAGGCGTGCAACAAGTACGGTAACTGCTTCCGCGCGCTGATGGGCGCCGAAGCCGTAAAAGAGTTGCTGAACAGGCTTAATCTTGACGAGCTCAGTGCCGAACTTCGTCTGGCCGTCACCAAAACCTCCAGCAAACAGAAGATCAAGGATCTGACCAAGCGGCTCAAGATCGTTAACAGTGTTCGCCACAGCGCCAACAAGGCGGAATGGATGATACTCGAGGTGGCCCCGGTAATCCCGCCGGATCTGCGCCCGCTGGTCATGCTGGAAAGCGGCAACTTCGCAACGAGCGATCTCAACGACCTCTATCGAAGAATTATCAACCGCAACAATCGCCTCAAAAAGCTCATCGATTTGAACGCGCCTGAAGTGATTATTCGCAATGAAAAGCGCATGCTTCAGCAGGCGGTGGATTCGCTTCTGGACAACGGCAGATGCCGACGTCCGGTTCTGGGCAGCAACAATCGACCGCTGAAAAGCCTGACGGACATGATCAAAGGCAAGCAGGGTCGTTTCCGTGAAAACCTGCTGGGCAAACGTGTGGACTACTCGGCCCGTTCGGTTATCGTTGTCGGTCCGAGTCTGAAACTGCATCAATGCGGCCTTCCCAAGAAGATTGCACTGGAGCTTTACCAGCCGTTTATAATCCGAAAGCTCAAGGACCGCGGTCTCGCCGACACGATCAAGAGCGCCAAGAGAATGCTCGAGCGCAGAGAAGAGCACGTGTGGGATATCCTGGAAGAGGCGATACATCAGCACCCTGTGCTTTTGAATCGCGCTCCGACGCTTCACCGCATGGGGATTCAGGCATTTGAACCGGTACTGGTCGAAGGGAATGCAATCATGTTGCATCCGCTCGTTTGCCAGGGATTCAATGCAGACTTTGACGGAGACCAGATGGCCGTCCATTTGCCCTTGAGCATCGAGGCTCAGGTGGAGGCGCATATTCTGATGCTGTCGACAAACAGCATTTTCTCGCCACAGAGCGGCGCGCCGATGCTCGGGCCTTCGCAGGACATGGTCCTCGGCAATTACTATATCACATGCATGCGCCCGAATCAGAAGGGCGAGGGGATGATCTTCAGGGATGCTTGTGAGGCGATAACGGCCTATGAAATGGGGAAAGTCAACGTGCACGCCAGGGTAAAAGTTCGTTTGCCGGCCGATAAGGTGATAGTTGCCGACTCCGGCAAGAGCGTCGGCGGGGTGATAGAGACGACGCCGGGCAGGTGCCTGTTTAACGACATCCTCGACGAGCGGATGCCTTTCTACAATATGCTGATGAACAAGAAGAAACTGGGCATGGTTATTCAGGATTGTTATGAAATCACCGGCGGCGGACCGACTATCGATCTGCTTGACGATATTAAGGATCTGGGCTTCAAACAGGCGACATTAGCGGGATTGAGTTTCGGCATAAAGGACTTGCGTATTCCCAAAGAGAAGCAGGATATTATCGAGAAGACACAGAAGCGTGTTGACCGTGTTCAAAAGAACTATCAAAGCGGCGTGCTCACCGAGGGCGAGCGCTACAATCAGGTCGTCGACGCCTGGACCCACGCCCGCGTGATGGTGACCGGCGCCATGATGAACGCCATGCAGAATGATATACGGGACGGTACGCCGTATCTGAACCCCATCTGGGTCATGCGTGATTCGGGCGCCCGCGGCAGCGTTGATCAGATTCAGCAGTTGGCCGGTATGCGCGCCTTGATGGCCAAGCCCAGCGGCGAGATCATCGAGACGCCGATCAGGTCCAACTTCCGCGAAGGGCTCAATGTGCTGGAGTACTTCAGTTCGACGCACGGCGCCCGAAAGGGTCTGGCCGACACCGCGCTGAAGACGGCCGATTCGGGATACCTGACACGAAAACTTGCCGATGTCGCGCAGAACGTGATGATTACACAGGTTGACTGTTCAACGCTCCAGGGGATAACCAAGACGACGGTTTACAAGGGTGAGACGGTGGACGTTCCACTGAGGCAGTTAATCATCGGCCGGACGGCAAGGGACAACATTCGCAATCCGATCGCCGATGAGATGATCGTTTATGAGAATGAAGTGATCACGCCCGATGCCGCCGAGAAGATCGAGCAGTTGGGACTTGATTCGATTCGGGTTCGCAGTGCGCTTACCTGTGAAAGTGAAATGGGCATCTGCGCAAAATGCTACGGCTGGGATTTGAGCACCGGCAGGCTTGCCGAGGAAGGTCTTGCCGTCGGCATTATCGCCGCCCAGTCAATCGGGGAGCCGGGAACACAACTCACCATGCGGACCTTCCATACGGGAGGCATTGCAGAGATTACGATTCTGGAGTCCGAACGGATGGCGCCGCGAGCGGCTTTTGTCAAGTACGAAAACCTGAATGTCGTGCCCGATCCTGATGCGCAGGGAGCTTCCAGGGATGAAAAATCCCGGTCGGATGCTTCAGACGAGAAGGAAGATGCCACAAAAAAGAGACCTGCCACATCAAAGGGTATTGTGTTGAAGCGCAGCGGGGAGATGCTGCTTGTTGATGATAAGGGGCGCGAGCTTGACCGGTTCAAAGTCCCCTATGGCGCTATTACCCAGGTGGAGGACGGCCAGTTTGTCGAGAAAGGTAAAAAACTTTATTCATGGGACCCCCACAGGGTGCCTATCCTGGCGGAAGTCTCGGGCCTTGTGCGGCTCGTCGATGTTCTCGAAGGTGAGACAATGCGGGTCGAAGAGGAACGCAAGGGGCAGATGGGACGGCCGGTGGTTATTGAGCACAAGGGAGATAAGCATCCGCAGGTCATTATCGAAGACGGCGAGGGCAAGATCCTTGACGTTCACTATCTGCCCGCCAAGGCGCGAATCGAAGTCGATGAGGGGCAGGAAGTCGAAGCCGGCAAGTTGTTGGCTCGCCTGCCGAGAGGCACCGGCGGGACGCAGGACATTACCGGCGGTCTGCCGCGTGTTACGGAAATTTTCGAGGCGCGCAAGCCAAAGGATCCGGCGGCGATGGCGGAGATCAGCGGCATTGTGGAACTGAAGAGTGATAAGCGCCGCGGCAAGATGACCATCACCATTCGCAGCGAAAGCGGGATGGAAAAAGAACACCACGTACCGCGAGACAGGCATCTGAACTTCCATACGGGCGACCGGGTCGACGCCGGTGAAGCGCTGACCGACGGCCCGCTTGTTCCGCATGATATCCTGCGAATCAAGGGCGAAGAGTCGCTGCAGCGGTATCTGCTGCGGGAGATTCAGAACGTGTATCGGGCCCAAAGTGTGAATATCAGCGACAAGCACATCGAAATCATTGTTGCCCAGATGATGCACAAGGTCGAGATCGAGTCGGTCGGCGACAGCAACTTCCTGCCCGGCGAGATCGTCGACAAGCTGGTATTCCGCAGTGCCAATGAGGAACTCGGCAGGAGTGTTCGGATAACGGATACGGGCGATACGGACCTGGCGGTGGATCAGGTTATTACGAAGAAGGAACTCGAAGCGGCCAACGAAAAGGTCGAGGTTTTGGGCGGAACGCCCGCCAAGGGCAAAAAGCCGCGTCCGGCTTCGGCAAATACATTGCTGTTGGGGATCACCAAGGCCTCGCTGCAGTCGGAGAGTTTCATTTCCGCGGCGAGTTTCCAGGAAACCACGAAGGTGTTGACAGAGGCGTCCTTGTCCGGTAAAGTGGATAATTTGCGGGGCTTGAAAGAAAACGTAATCCTCGGGCATCTGATTCCCGCAGGAACGGCATTTAAGCCCCATCTGGAATTGCGAGTCAAACACCTGGTCGAGCCGCCGGTGCCCAAACAGCTTGAAGAACTCAGAGAGGCCAAAGAAGCCGAAGCGGCGGCAGAGCAGGCTGTCAAGGCCGCATTGGGGCTGTAATGATGCGGTTGTCGGGCAAAGAGATAATTGAGATTGTTCATTTGGAGAAGTTATGCCGACTATCAATCAATTGGTGCGGAAGGGAAGAAGAAAGAAGGGTAAAAAGCGTATTTCGGATATTACCGGATGCCCGCAGAAAAGGGGTGTCTGTCTGATTGTAAGAACGCAGACGCCCAAGAAGCCGAATTCCGCCTTGCGCAAGATCGCTCGTGTACGACTTACCAACGGCAAGGAAGTCACTGCGTACATACCCGGTATCGATCATAATCTGCAGGAGCACAGCACAGTATTGATCCGCGGCGGCAGGGTGCGGGACCTGCCGGGCGTGCGGTATCACATCGTTCGCGGTGTTCTCGATACAGCCGGTGTCGGCGGTCGCAGACAGGGCCGAAGCAAGTACGGCGCCAAAAAGTCTTAGGGTCGGCCTATGCCGGGCGTTTGTGTTTTTGAATCGTGAGGAATAAATAAGGTAAACAGGTGTACTAATGGCGAAGAAGTTTACGGCATCGAGTTGGCAGTTGAAGCCCGATGCGAAATACAACAGCAAGCTGGTGGCCAAATTTGTCAATTGCCTGATGTTGGACGGCAAGAAGAGCATCGCTTTTAAGGTTTTCTATGATGCGATGGACATTATCGCCGGGCGGATCAAGGATACGCCGCCGCTGGAAGTCTTCGAGCAGGCTATAGCCAACGTCAAGCCCATGCTTGAGGTTCGCAGCAAGCGTGTCGGCGGCGCCAGTTATCAGGTTCCGATGCAGGTCAGACCCAGGCGTCAGCAGTCTCTTGGATTTCGCTGGATTCTGGCCGCCGCCCGAGGCAAGAAGGGAAAACCGATGAGCGTTCGCCTGGCTTCTGAGTTGATGGATGCTTATCGAAAGGAAGGCGCAGCCATGACGACTCGTGAAAACGTACACAGGATGGCCGAAGCCAACAAGGCATTTGCTCATTTTGCATGGTAATTTTCCGCTGTTATCTGCCACGGTTGTAGACGCAAACGACCGTGGCAGTTTTTTTGCAGCAACAGTCCAGTGTTGCCGGGAAATCGAGATACGGAACTTGTTATCCAGTCGCCCGTGAGCGTCAGGTGAGCAAGCGAATAAAAGGAGCTTGCCAATGGAAGCTTATTACAGGTTGCCTTCAATCAGAGTGCAAGGATACCGTCCTTTTGATGACATTACCTTCAGCCTTCGTCCATTGCAGGTTATTGTCGGCGCCAATGGGTCGGGAAAATCAAGCTTGTTTGAGTTTCTCAAATTCATTCGGGATGCCTGTTACCAGGAGATTCCACCTGAGATTGTAGCAGGGACGATAGGGCAGCAAATTTTCCATAAACCCGGGCCTGATAAATTCTGGTGGAGTGCAGAGATTGATATTCGTGCAGGTGTGCCCTTGTATTATCAGGGACAACTGATGGGGCCCGTCGGATCGACGAAAATAGTATTTGAGAGGGTCATTACGAAAAAGCCATTACATGCGGATTACAAAACGGGCTACAAGTTTCTCGATCTAAGGAATGGGAAAGGCGTGGTTAGAGATCCTAAAGAGAAGCGATTCAGGAGAAAAGAGTGGGATTTGAAGAAACCAAATCAGTTGGGGCTTGGTGCAATCACAGATTCATCTCTGTTCACACTGTTTAATCTTAGAGAATATATCCGAGGATGGCGCTTCTATAATTCCTTCAATATCAACAATGAGAGAATCAGAAAGTCTGTTGCCACCAGCCAGGAACCGGTCTTGCATGAGGATGCCGGGAATTTGAGTGCAGTATTGTTTAATCTGATGACTGAGTATCCGGAAGGTTTCGAAGAACTGAAGCGTGTTATAAGATCGGCGATTCCGGGCTTCAGAGATTTGAATGTCAAGGCCAGGGGTGGGCCGGGCGAAGTCATTGCTTTTTGGCAAGAGAAGAGTATAGACACGGATTTGAGTTTGGCTGATCTATCGGATGGCACATTGCGGTTCATTGCCTGGGCCACGTTGTGTGTGATGCCGGCTCCACCCACTTTGATTTGTATTGATGAGCCGGATCAGGGAGTTCATCCAAGAACATTGCCGATTCTCGCAGGTCTTTTTGAGAAAGCTTCAGAAAGAACGCAGATAGTCCTGGCCACGCACTCATCGTATTTTCTTACACAATTTGACATAGACAGAATTGCCGTGATGAAGAAATCGCTTGGCAAAAGCGAATTCATAAGAGTCAGTGACTCCCAGGCCCTCCTGGATAATCTTGAGGATTTCGGGAAAGATGAATTGGAGAAAATGCACCGCACTGACGAACTGGAGGGTATTTCGTGAGTGAGGTGTTCGTATATGTCGAGGGTCCGAGTGATCAGCTTGGTATGCGGGAGTTGCTTGCGGACATGATGGCTGAGGCTGAAAACAGGGGTAGCAGCCTGGATTTCTATCCGCTGGGAGGCAAGGATGCTTTGTTGCAAAAAGGTCCCGGCAAGGCGCTGAATATATTGAGAAATCGTCCAAACAGTTGGGTTTTTCTCGTGCCGGACCTGTATCCTGGCAATAAGTCTTTTGATCATGAAAGCTACGAGGAATTGAAGTCCGAGTTGTGCAGAAGATTCAAAACATTGCGCGATACGAAGAAGTGTAATTGTCGATTTGATGACCGCTTTTTTGTTCATTGTTTTAAGTACGATTTGGAGTCATTGCTCTTGGCGTCCGAAGATGTACTTCTGAGCAGACTGGGCAAGCGAAGATTCTCATTGTCATGGAAAAGACCCGTTGAAGATCAGAATCACACTAACCCACCAAAACGGATTGTTGAATCGCTTTTCGAAGATGCAGGTCTAAGATATAAAGGCACGTCGGACGTACCGTGGATTCTTAGTCGATCAAATCTCCAAGACCTTATGGCGGGATGTTCGCAGAACTTTAAGCCATTCATTGAAGATCTGCGTCGAGTTCTTGGAGTGGATGTTTAGGTTACGTTTCTCACAGAGTCAAGATGAGTACTCCAAATAAAGCTATTTGAGCAAATGACAAGTGATCTGAAAAAACTTCGCAATATCGGAATTATGGCTCATATCGACGCCGGCAAGACGACGGTCACCGAGCGGATTCTGTATTATTCCGGCAAGACGTACAAGATGGGCGAAGTGCATAACGGTACTGCGGTCATGGATTATATGGAGGAGGAGCAGCAGCGGGGCATCACGATTACCTCGGCCGCCACCAGGTGCCCGTGGAACGAGTATGAGATTAATCTGATCGATACGCCGGGTCATGTGGATTTCACGGCGGAAGTGGAACGGTCGCTTCGCGTTCTCGATGGTGCTGTGGCGGTTTTCGATGCAAGCGAAGGCGTCCAGGCCCAAAGCGAAACCGTCTGGCGGCAGGGACACAAGTACGGGCTGCCCTGTATATGTTTTATCAACAAGATGGATAAGGTCGGCGCCGATTTTGAGATGTCCGTCGAGAGCATTCGCGACAAACTTCTTGCCAACCCCGTTTGTGTCCAGATGCCGATCGGCGCTGAGGCGGGTTTTCGGGGTCTCATAGACCTTGTCGCCATGAAGGCGGTTTTCTATGAGCAGGATGTGCTCGGGGCCAGATTCTCTGAAGAAGCCGTCCCGGCGGATCTGAGCGATGAGGCTGAGCACTATCGACATGAAATGATCGAGGCGGCGGCTGAATTCGACGACGAGCTGATGGCCGCCTATGTCCAGGATGAAGAGATCGATGCCCGTGTGCTGACCAGAGCGATTCGAAAAGGCACGCTGGCCAACAAGCTGAACCCGGTCTTTGTGGGGTCTGCGCTGAAGTACGTCGGGGTGCAGCGGCTGCTCGACGGGACAATCGCTTATCTTCCCTCGCCACTGGAAAAACCCGCCATTATCGGACACAAGCCTGACGACGCCAGGAAAACTATCAAGGTTCACTGCGACAAGACCAGGCCTCTTGTAGCCGTGGCGTTTAAGATTACCAGCGACAAGCACGGTGATCTGTATTTTGTGCGGATTTACCAGGGGATTTTGAAAACAGGCAGCCGGGTGCTCAACAGCAACCGCCGGCGAAGAGAAAACGTGACCCGCATTTTTGAGATGCACGCCAACAGCCGCAATATTCTGGATTCGGCTTCCGCCGGGGACATAGTGGCGGTTGTGGGGCTCAAAGACACGCTTACAGGGGACACGCTTTGCGACACAAAACACCCGATTATTCTGGAGAGTATCACTTTTCCCCAGACTGTGATCAGCATGTCAATCGAGCCTCAAACGGCCGGAGAGCGTATGAAACTGGCCGATGCCCTGAGTGTATTGCGTCGCGAGGACCCGACGTTTGGGTGCAGGTACGACACTGAGACCGGCCAGACGATAATCAGCGGCATGGGCGAGCTTCACCTGGAGATACTGCAGCACAAGCTGACCCGCGATATGGGCGTCAATGTGCGGGTGGGCAAGCCGAAAGTGGCCTATAAGGAGGCAATCACGGGCACAGCCGAGGCGGAAGGCAAATTTGTGCGTCAGACCGGCGGCAGGGGCCAATACGGCCATGTCGTCATTCGAATCGAGCCGCTGCTGGATGAGCAGGGTCATTATTGCCGTGAAAACGAGTTCGAGAACGCAATCATCGGCGGCAGCGTGCCCAAAGAGTACGTCCCGGCGGTGGAAAAAGGCGTACTTGACGGGCTTTCGGCGGGGACTGTCGCGGGCTATCCCCTTGTGGGTGCTAAGGTTACGCTCCTTGATGGTTCGTATCATGCTGTTGATTCCTCGGAGTTGGCGTTTGAGCAGGCCGGAGGCATTGCCGTCCAGGAAGTCGTAAAAAGGGCTTCGCCGATTCTGCTGGAGCCGGTGATGAAGATACAGATTGTTGTGCCCGAGGCCAATTACGGAGCTGTTCAGGGCAATCTGATCAGCCGGCGCGGAACGATCACCGACACGCATGTACACGGTAATATGCGGGTTATTGACGGGCGTGTTCCTCTGGCGGAGATGTTTGGCTATTCCGGCGAGATCCGCGGCGCAACGGCCGGTCGAGGGGCCTTTTCCATGGAGCCGCTGTGCTACGAAAAGGTGCCGGAACAAATTTGTGAAAAAATTCTTGTAAGTTATTATTGACAGGTTTGAAAGTCTGTGATATAAGGAAGCGTTTTACAGCCGAAGCGAGCACGGAAAGGAGTTCTGTGCGTATCGAGTTGGGCTGGTTCATGTCGAACTGAGAATGGTTCAGGGATGGTAGAAACGGCCTGCTGAGGCCAGAGGATCGGTTTTAGCCTCATGGGGGGGGGTGTTGATGGAGACTGATAGACGAGGCTGAATTCCAGGCTGTCTGGTTGGCAGGTATTTTTTTAAGGAAGGCGCAAATCAGGCCTTTCCTGCCTAACGCAAAGCAAAAAAACAGGAGAATTGCGGAATTGCTGCCGTATTTTTTTGTTTTTTTGGCGCGAAATGTAAGTATTATACGCTTTCGATAATACCTGTGTGGACGTTGTAGGTATATATTGAGGAATAGAGATGTCGTCGGACACTGAAAGAATCAGAATACGGATGGAAGCATATGACCACCGGGCTCTTGACACCTCGGCCAAGGAGATCGTTGAGCAGGCCCGTCGAACCAATGCGCGCGTAAGCGGTCCGGTTCCGCTGCCGACGCGGATTGAACGCTATACTGTCTTGCGCAGCCCTCATATTGACAAGAAGTCGCGTGAGCAGTTTGAGATGCGCACGCATAAGCGTCTGATAGATATCCATGAAGCCAACGCCCGCACCGTTGAGGCCTTGAATCGCCTCGTTGTTCCCGCGGGCGTTTTTGTTAAGATCAAGGCGTAACAAAGCGATCAGGCGCCACGGGTGTCGGAGAAGACCGGCGCCGTAGTTGAAGGACGGATACATGGTAATGTTGCTTGGAAAAAAGATCGGCATGACCCAGGTTTACGACGAGTCGGGCCGGATTACGACTGTCACGGTCCTGCAGGTCGGGCCGTGCAGGGTCATGCAGGTCAAGACCGGCGAGACGGATGGGTATAGCGCTGTGCAATTAGGGTTTGAAGACGTCAAAGAATCGCGCCGCAAGCAGCCGCAGATCGGCCATGCCGCCAAGGCGGACACGGTCGCCAAGAGGTTCGTTCGCGAGTGTCGTCTCGCCGACGATGCCCGGGCGGAGTATTCGGCGGGCGATGAGGTTACGGTTTCGGCGTTTGCGGACGTCAAGTATGTCGATGTAGCCGGCACGAGCAAGGGCAAGGGCTATGCCGGCGTGATGAAACGCCATGGCTTCGGCGGTTTTCCCGCGTCGCATGGTACGGAGCGCAAGCACCGGGCGCCCGGTTCGATATCCAGTTTCGCCAGCGACGCCGGCCACGGCGGCAATCTGAAAAAAGGCAAGAAGATGGCCGGCCGAATGGGCGGCGTACGGGTAACGACGAGGAACCACGAACTGGTTTCCATAGACGCCGAGAGGAATCTGCTGGTGGTCAAAGGCGCCGTGCCCGGTCCGGCGGGCGGATATGTTGAGATTCGCCGTTCGAAAAAGGGCGGCAATTAGGTAACAAGACTTTTGCAAAAACATGTCAAATCGCAATTTTGCAAAAGGCATGTTAGGCAAGTGAGAATATCTGGAACTCTGAAATGATTGACGTTGCAGTGCATAACAGAGAAGGCGCCGAGATCGACAGCCTTCAGGTCGATGAGAGCTTGTTCGGCACGAGTGTGAGGCATTCGCTGCTCAAGCAGGCGATCGTGATGTACCATGCCAACAAGCGTGTGGGCACGGCTGCTACGAAGAGTCGGGGCATGGTGGAGGGGTCATGCCGAAAGCTCTTTCGGCAGAAAGGCACGGGCAACGCGCGTGTGGGCAACAGCAGAACCGGCAAACGTGTCGGCGGCGGCGTTACATTCGCCAAGGTCAGGAGAGATTTCGGCAAGCGGATGCCCAAGAAGCAAAGGCGTCTGGCGAGAGATTCTGCGATCCTAGCGAAGCTTTTGTCGGGCGGCGTTGTGGTTGTTGACGATTTGAGTTTTGACGCGCCGAAGA
>QNBS01000022.1 GCA_003644175.1 Planctomycetota bacterium
GCAGGAGTGCTCAGATAAGCCAGACCCGCCAACCCGTCATTGTGGTCGCATGGCTCTGTCGTCCGCAGGAAACTGTGCTTTTCGCTCGCCGCATTGGTCTGAGTTTTCTATCGGGCTTTATCAAGTACACTATCTCAAACACCTTCTCTTAAAACATAAGAAACGTTCGAGATGCGTGCAAATCGCCCGACCTTCGTCGAGAGCCGCAAAGCAACGTCCGGGAAAGTCGGCGCACGGCATCGCGGTATTCGGGTTTTTATCCGACAAGGCGTCGGCGTTGAGGAGGGAATGAGGTCATCGGTGGGCGGCCGTTACTCGAACCGCGTCCGCCGGCTATGGTGGGCGTCTTCTTTCTTTGGGGTCGCCCGGGTGACCGAATCCACAGGGATGCTCTTGGAGCCGCGAACCGCCCTGATAATCGCGCCGGCGGGCGCCTTGACCGGGCCTGTTATCAACTCCGGGACATTGTACAGCCTGAGAAATGAATCATAAAATGCCGGGTCTTTCTGCGGCAGGACAAACGGCTTGCGACTGGCGCCGGTCTCGTCAATATAGGTAATGAACAGCCGCGTAAATATTCCAGTATCGCGCTTGCTGCTGAAGACCATCCACCTGCCGTTGCTCGACCAGCAGTGCCATGATTCGGCGAAATCACTGTTGCAGGATAACTTGCTGTACTCTCCCGTCTGGAGATCGAGCATGTAAAGATCGCTGTCGGGCTGATAGAGGGCAAAGCAACTGTAATCGCACATCGCAAGCGCAACAAACCTGCCGTCGGGAGAAAGCCGCGGTGTCAGTATACTTAGGCCCGTATCTTTCGCCGCCAGCACCGTTTCCGGTTGGCCCCATGTATCCGTCCGCACGTCATAGGCGATGCGCTTGAGGTCGTACTTTACCTCGGCAAAGCGCTCCGGCGGGAACTCGGTGCTCGACCAGAGTTTCGGCGCACTGACAAAGTACAGATACTTCCCGTCGGGACTCCATGTCGGCTGGGTTTCCGACTGCGCCTTATCCGATATGCCCGGTATCGTCTGGACCTGTATCGAGCCCTGATTTTGAGAAATCTCGCGAATCGCTCCTGTGTCTGCCTGCTTATCTTGCGGCCGTAAAGATCCACCCCTTTATACTACTATCCGTCAACTTCTTGTTTTTTATGCACGTTTTTTATGCCGCAATTTCTGTAAATCCTTTTATATCAGTTGCTAAAGCTCTCTCATTAAAAAACCCGCCAGGTTCCGAATCTATCCAGTCCACATATGGCTTGCGCAGGCGCCCTCACAACATGCTGTTGGCCCCAATGCGATAAACTCCAGCCGCAAAGCGGCTGCTTTGATTGCGGCTTCGGGCCAAAGACCCGACGCCGCGCCAAGTCTGCTTCCGTATACCAGAATCGCCTCCTCCCAGTGCCGCGGTATGTGATCATAGCCGACGTCATCGAGCCGGTGAAGGTTTGCGGCAAGCTTGTCCAGGTTATGCGCCAGAAGGTAAACGACCATGAGGTATTCCGGCACCATTGGATTATTCGGGTTTGCTTCCAGCAGATCCAGCAGCAACTTTTCGGGGTTGGACTGAGGGGGCGCCTTGTCATCGGCTTTGCTGCGAACAATTCATAAATCGCGGCAAGAAGCGCAAAGACAAGGCTCGCGCCGGCGGCGGCATAATACAAGGCCGCGAACATCACCGCAAAGATCGCCAAAGGAAAAATACACGAGCCCCGGCTCGACAGCCAGAAACAACCACAGAAAACAACCGATAAAGAATAATGCGGCAATGAGGAAGACGTCCCATTGTTGCATTTGCAAGGAGTTATGTCTGTCCGCAGTTTCGTTCATTCCTGCTTTCCAAGAACTGCTGATACTTCATCTTATCTTAGTTTACCCGCTTGCCTGACCTTATTCAACAACATAAGCAACTGGGGGGAACTCGGGTTGGCCTTTTGGGCGAGTTGCAAGACCTCGGCGGCCTCATCGAAGCGTTTTTGCCTGGCCAGGAAAAGAGCAAAATTGTAGTTAAGCGTCACATCACCGGCAGCGAAAGTTAGTCCTTTGCGGTAAACTTCTTCGGCTTTGTCGGGCTCGTCCCGCCCGTCCAGTATTATCGCCATTCTGTTGTATCCCTGTGCATGGTCGGGGCGGATTTGAACTTCCCTGGAAAAATGTTTCAAGGCGTTATCGGTATCGCCCCTATTAAGACACGAAACTCCCATGACATGGTATGCGTCCGCACAGTCGGGCCTGATTCGCAGAGCTTTCTGGCTGGCGATGACGGCGGCATCGGCGTTTCCCAACTTGAGCAGAGACAATCCGTATGTTGCATGGGCCAAATACGAACCGGGCATAAGTTCGGTTACAATACGATATTGCTCGGCAGCGCCCTGCGGTTTCTTCATGACATCCGTCAGAAACCTGGCATATTTCCAATGCAGCCACCAGTCGGATGGAGCATTCCGGATAGCTTCGACATACTGCTTTTGTATCGATTCCAGGGCCGGGTAGTCGAGTGACTTTCTGAGATCGGCGGCGTTTTGCTCCATATGCCTGACAAGGGCGTCGTTGTCCAGCCTGTTCGTAAATGGCGCCTTCCTAAGAAACGTACCGAGAAGTTTTTGAGTGATCCTGTATTTATCCCACTCGGTGTAGGCGAGTCTTTCTGCGCACTGCTTGCGGCTGATGATGGACAGAGCGGCCCTTTGGCTCTTAATCCAGGTCGGCAGGATGTCCTCTATCCGCCGAAAGACTGTTTCCGCCAGGACGTAATTTCCTTTGAAATTCAGGTGCACATGTTCGTAGAAGAGTTCCTCGCCGGGCGTGTCATGCAAGCTGTTCTCTTCAAAAGTCTTGACGGAATCCACGAAATAGACGCCCTTGCCTGTGAAGCTTTCGGCTACTTCACGCACGATTTGATTTATCCGGTTGTCGGCGCGCAGCCGCAGGGCATCGCTTTGGCGCGCAAGGATGTATTCAATACGGGCTTTTTCAAAGAGGCCTGATTGCTCATACGCCCTTGCGATCCTGAAATGAAGTTCGGCATAGGCGCTGTCAATATCGCCGGCGGCCAGGTAGCTCTGAAGCGCCAGGTCATTGTCGCCCGATACGGCGTGTTCCGCTCCCTGCCGGTAGAAGTTGTCCCATTTTTCTTTTTCGGCGTCGGTCAGGTCCGTGCGATGGAGAGACGCAAATGGGGGACAGTCTTTTATATTGCCGCCGACGGAGCATAGAATGGCGTCTGCGCCTCCTTTGCGGATGATTCCTGCGATATCTTCGAGGTTCTTTCTAAAGTGTTTGTAAACAACATCAAGGTCGGCATCGTCTTCCCGGATGAGGTTTTCCATGAACATCGCGGTTCCGGCCCATGTAGCCGGGGCGGTCTTTTGGGACTGTTTAGTCTGCAGGCTGTTCTTGAGCAGTTGACCGATCCTGGTGGTCTGCATTGCTTTGTCGAAACGGATAAAGTTCATATTATCCGAAAGCGGCGCAAAGATCGTGCCGGCGCCATAGGGGCCTATGACTTCATTGTTGCCCAGATATACAACAAACAGGTTGCCGCCATGACGAACACAGTCCCTTGCGATGGGTAGTACGACATGTGAATTGGCGGCGGTGATCGCAATGTTTATTACTTCGAAATTGACTTGTGGATATTGGTTCCTGAGCATGACTTCCAGACAACGGGCAAACGAGTATGAGGGTTCAGGAGTTCCCAGCGCCGCCGAGCCGCCCAAGATAAAGATGCGGTACGTTTCGGCTGGTTTCCTGGCGGCAAATATGAACGGTTCGAATTCGCGGGCAATAGTCCGCGGCCAGAAGCGCCGTCCAAACTGATAGTTTTCGCAGTATGACGCCTGCCCATTCAACGTGGTCTTTCTAAAAGCGCTCGCCGAATAGCCGTATCCAACAATTCGCAGGGATATTTCGATGGCAAGCAGCACAACAGCAGGAATAACTGTAGCGGCGACAAGCCTGAACAACCACAGACGCCGACGTGAAATGGAACCGGCGGTTTTGATTCGTTGTTCAACTTTTCCAGCCGCTTTATCACCGGCGCAATCGGGGCGACGGGATTGGATATTTGAATCCGTTGTTCTGACGTTATCTTCCGCTGTCATTTCATGCTTCCCCGGTTAGTCGATATCTGCACAGCCGGTTCGTTTGATCTTAACCAGAATGGCCACTCTTGCGATACCTCTTCGGTGAATGTTTCTTGTTGTGACACTCGAGATAACACCGGCCCCGGAAGAGTCCCTCGTCTTCGAATTGCAGCAGACCCGTGTCGGGGTCGGGGAACACTATGGAAGTGTCAAAGTTGATGAGATTGCTGTTATTCACAGAGTTGCCCTGGACCGAATTGATACCGTGTGGATCATGACATGCCGAACATGGCATCTTCTTATTAATGTGCTTGCCATGATGCTTGAAGCTCTCATTATTCAAAATGCTCTCGCGATCGTGACAGCGGTAACACAGTTCATAAGCCATAGGGCTCTCCTCTGTATCATCGTCTGTCTCGTATCGATAAGCTAAAAGATACGGATTTTGCGAGCCGTGCGGTCCTTTCACCGGTGAAGACAAATCGGAATTATGGCAGTCCGTACAATAGATTATAGTCGATTCATCCATCCCTTCGAGCAAGCTTGGGACGTTTAGATTAACCCCCGCCACGGTTACCGGATGGTAGGAAGGATTGGACTGGTCAAACTCCATAAGTGTATTAGTCTGTGTAATCCGGCGCGAAATATCGGAATCGATACGGTTGGGATTGTTCCCGTGGCACTTGAAACATATCTCATACTCGTAACTGGCCTGTTCGATTACACTCCCTCCCGATGTTACACCGGAAACATATCTCATCGAACCACGAACCTGCGGCGCCTGCTCAATACCGGTACTCTGTACAACAGCATGAGGATTGTGGCAGTCCACACACTCAACGTGCCGATCCGAACTTTCCGTCGCCTCCTCCATATCGTGCACACCCTCGTAATCTTTCACAAAATGACCGCTGTACTTTTCGAACTCGTTAACCAGATTTGTCGTGGCGACCTGACCGTTATGGCAGCTAAGGCAGTTATTTTCCTCTTCTGCGAAGTGAAGAAGCCGCTGCTTGCCCCCTGCCGAATGAGGCTGATGGCACGAAAGACAGCCATTATCTTCAACGGTCGTGTATCCGGTATTTGTCAGGAAATCATCGTCGGCGTTTTTGACATCCGCGGTGGAGCCGGCATGGACACCGGCCGACCATCCGAATATGTCATGGCACTGCATACACAAATTAGAACGCAAATTGGTCGTTACCAGAAAATTCCCGTGAGTATCATCGTGCGGATCATGGCAGGTAACACATTGCATTTCATCGAGATGGTCAAGGTGAAACTCTTCAGGCAGAGAATCCGGCGATTTTATCTGCGGATCTTTGTCGGACAACCCGGACGAATACACGAAACTCACCGGGTGGTCATCCGATAGATCTGTCCCAAAATTCGTCGAACCCGGCGGCATATACGTATTGCCCCCGCCTCCGCCGCGAACCGTCGCATCTAAAGCAACCGTGCCATCGTGACAACTCAGACAGAGTTTGCTCGAACCGGTCGGCTGACCGACATCTGCGTCCAGCGACGTGCTCCAGTAGATTTCGTATGTTCTGTCGGAAAGTTTATGATTCCACAACGGGGTACCCGACAAAGCCATGTGCGGCGTATGGCAATACTGGCAGGCCATGCTGCCGTCCTTTCCCGGCGAGAAATCATGGGCTGTACCCGTGACACCGCCAAAAGCACGCGGCGATGTCAGGCAAACAATAACCGGAACGCCCAATAACAATATGCTTGATAATTTCATTTTCATGGCTTTTCAACCTCCAACAACTGGAGAACCTGTATTCTCTTATTGAACGAATCGGCCACAAATATTCGGTTGTTATCGTCAATGAAGATACCCGCCGGCAGCCAGAACTGTCCCGGACCATGACCCTCACCCCCGACCGCCATCAGTATCTGCCCGGCGCTGTTGAATATCTGAATATTCTCGAATTGCTTGTCGCTCACATAAATATTACCATGGCTGTCCGTAGCTACACCGCAGGGATGAGCAAAATAACCCGGTCGATTGCCGTGTTTTCCGATCGATCGCAAAAATTTCCCGTCCGCCCCGAATATCTGGACGCGGTAATTCAAAGTATCGCTCACATAAAGCCTTCCCTTCTTATCGATCCATATATACGTCGGAAAGCTGAACATCCCGTTGCCCCCGCCGTGCCCGCCCATCGTCAGCACATGGCGACCGCGCATGCTGAAGATATCAATCGAATGCCTCTTGGCGTCGGCAACGTAAATCGTCCCCTGCACGCCGTTGTAAGCTATACCCGAAGGCCTCTGCAATGTATCCGAGCCGAACGAAAACTTGTATTTGCCTTCCGTGCTGAAAACGCAAACCTTACCCAAGCCGCTGTCCGTAACATAAATATCCTGGCCAACCACAACTGCACCAACAGGCGACAACAATGTCTCATCACCCTCTAACTTCGAAAACTGCCCATATTTGCGTCCGTCCAGGTCCATCATATGCACCACGCCCCCCGAGGCATCGGCGATAAACAGCCTTTCCTCGTCGTCCATCGCTATCGCTCGCGGGCTCACAAGGACACCTATGTCTTCCCGCCCAAAGATGAATCGGCCAAAAGCCGCCATCCCGGACACTTCCCGCTTTAGATCATCTTCGGTGGACAACTCCCCCAGATACTGTATCCGGGCCTGCTCCGGAGGTTCAGGCCAGACTATGGTCGCCTCCAACTCGCCAAATAGCTTGCCCCGACTGCTCCCGCAGCCGCAACAAAGCATTAGCACCAGCGCCAGGGACAAAACAAATTGCCCCGTCCTCCCCGGCAATTTCAGATGAATGTGGTTTCTGGAAGCCAACATGACCTTTTCCTCAAATCAAAATCGCCTGGTCAATCTCAAATAGAATATCGTACCGGCTCTTTCGGTGTCGCGGCGTTGGAGTGTGTAATAATCCAACCCGGCTCTTACGCTGAGTGAACGACGATTATATTGTAATGCAGCACCAAGTTTCCATCCATCCGTTGGGCCTATATCGCTGCTGTCTTCCTTGCGTAACTCCACATCGCCCGACAACTTCAGATACCTCGTTAAACGAGTCTTTATTCCTCCGTTCGCCCTAAAAAGAGACGTTTCGCGGGCAAGGTTCCCGGTCGAGTCAAGCCAGCTTTGCGAAACACGTCCGCGAAATGACGTCTTTGGCGTCAAAGGCCACACAATACTGGCCGCCAATCGGTCGCTCTTGGAGGAGTTCTGGTTCGATTTTGTCTCGCCATGCTCGGCGTTCAGTGAAATATAGTCATTGCTGTAGCCGGCCCCGAAACTGTTCGTCTCGTATTCGTCATCAAGGTTGACCGTTCCAGAGCCAGTCGAAGCGCCGAAGCGATTTTGACGGTTCAAATACGAATAGAATACCGAAAAACCGTTATTGAATTGCTGTTCTATACGGAAATCATGTTGGATATTCTCTATATCAGTTGAGGCATCCGTCTGAACAAGATAGTCCACCAGGATTTCCTGACCGTCGGAGATATTCGGAAGAGTATCGTCCAGCGGATATACTGTAAGCTCGATGCGTCCATCCACCTCCCTGACTGTATAATCGCCGTCAATACCTTCCGTATAAATCTCTGTGCCCGTACTGTCCGTGACAACAATGCTGTCAACGACAATGTTTCTTCTTTCAAGCGTAACAGGATTTGGATCGTCCTCGTCAAAAATATGCGATTCACCGGTCACAAGGTCCGTTCCCGTTGCACCGCTGCTTTCCCGGGTCGTCATACGGACCGAGTATCTGCTCGTCAACAGCCCCCACGGATTATTCCTGTAGTAATCAAACCTCAGCTTCCCGCCGCGTCGTGTGGATTCGCTATTGGCGCCGAAATCACTCTTGCTGGCAAACGCACTGAAACTGGTGTTGAGATTATCGTATAACTGGTGGTAAAAACCTGCCGTAACCCCCGTTGTACGGCTTTCGCCCAACTCAAAAGTATTATCTACGACATAGGCGTTGTAGAACGTAGAAAACGTTGGCGAGTGATACAGCTTCAGACTTTCGTTCCAGTTAAAGGTCTTGTTCTCAAAGTCGCCGGTTCTGTCGGCAAGAGAAACAGAAGTGTTGAGGCTATGCTGATTGTTGCGTCCAAAATTATAATCATGCAAGAGCCGGTGCTGGGTTGTTTTTATCTCGCGGGTAAAACTTCCTCCTGTCTGCGAGAGGTTACTCAGGTCGGATCTGAAGTACATGCGCGATCGTTCACTAAAATTGTGCCTCAGAGAATAGCCGAATCTTTCATCGGTTCTATCGTAAAGGTCTTCGGCGGAACCAATATCGGAACTCCTGGTCATCTCATCTTTGCTCCATGAAAAAGTCATGGGCCAATTTTCAAATCGCAATCTGCCAAGAAAGCTATTAGACGTATTCTCCATCTGCAAGGGGCTTTGAAATCGGCGAGAGCTGACAGATTCGCTTTTTCTTGTATTGACGCTGAACGGATAAAGTTTCCCGGACAGGAAATTCGCGCCAAAATTGTAACTGTTCAGGTTGCCGGAACTGCTCCCGGATTCTGTCTCCTGCTTGAACTTCTGCTGGTTCAAGCCCAGCCCCACACCGGCCACATACGTCATCAACTTCGGATCAAATACATCCCCCTGCGTGCCAAGAAACAGTTCCTCTTGCATTATCGTACTCTCACTTTTTCGACTCGTTCCGGAAGAATTCAATTCTTCCGTCCGCCGGCGCGCAGTCAAATTCACACTACCATAAATACGTTCTGATTTCACAAAGGACCTTTCTCTTCCCCTTACCCGAACCGCGCAGCCGCTGGCTTGCAGCAAGGCCAGACCGGCGCCGACCAGCAGCAGAACTTTTATCACATTGTTCAATCCATTGACACATTTATTTCTTCTGTGTCGAGTATGCAACAGATTATTTACTCAAATTAACCGTATTGGGGTCCTCTTTCAGCACTTCCACGCTGTCAACACTATTGGGATCCGACACCAACTGCCCTGCCGGTTTCAAGAGTTTTTCCATGGAACTTACATGCGGGTCATGACACTTTGTGCAGATCGCGTCCAGATTGTCGGCATGGCCGGATATGGTGGCTATGTCCTGCCGCGTGTGGCAGCGATAGCACAAATCCGGCAGCCTGGCCCTTTGGAGGTAAATATATGCACTTTGATGAGGATCGTGGCAAAACACGCATGCCCCAACCGCTATCGGGCCGTGCAGATAGACGCCCGCCGTCTCATAATTCTTATGGCAGGAATAACATAACTCAGGCAAGGGCTTAACCAACTCCCGTTGGCGTTGATTCATCGTGCCGGCATGGCAATTATTGCAGTCGCGAGCCGCTGCATGTATCGAACCGGCCTTTTGGCTCAAACTCCCCCCCATCTTCCTGCGCAAAGTGGCACTGCTTAACAAGTCCACGTTGGTTGTTCGGGTTATCCTGAGCCGTCTCGGCCCGGGGCCATCCGGATCGGGGACACCCTCAAAGAAAAAGGTTAATGCCTTGTGCCGCCCCTCCCTGCTGCAACTCGAAACGACAAGGGCCGGCATGATCACTCCGGCTGTAATCAGGCACAAGACAATCCCGGTTTTCGGAACCCCTGCGTAATATGTTTGCTCTTTCTTTCCCATCAGCCCCATCCAGACCGAAATCAGCCTCAACCGCAATGTTACTCTCCGGATGTCGGTTCCTTCGACTCATTGGTCTTTTCAACTTGCGACTTGTCGGATTCATCGCCAACAAACGGCTGGGAATACTTCTCCGGGAAATTTCCGAAACCGTAAACACTGACCATCTGGTCGCCGTATTGATTGGTTACCAGGACAATAAAGTCAAGCTTTGCGCCTTTGACGACATAGTCCTTGAACAAATCCACATTATCATAATCGATAATCACATCGGCGGGCATATACATCTGCCCCGGCTCTGTCCCGAGCAGGCCAAACAACATCAACAGCCGACCGTCTTCTCTGAATACTTTTACCGCCTGCGCCGGACCGGCGTCAACCACCCACACCCTGCTCTCTCTGTCAACGGCAATTCCCTTGACACGAACCAGGCTCGCCGGCGTACTGCCGGGCTGCCCGTATGAACGCAGGAATGCCCCGTTCGAACCGAACGTGGTCAACCGGCCCTTGAGTTTGTCCCCGACATAGATATTGCCTTCCTGATCCAGCGTCAGATCGGTAATCATGGAAAACTCGTCAGGCTGCCAGTTTGCCCTGTCCGCCAGAGGCTTGCCGATCCTCTCGATGAGTTCACCGCTTCGCTTATCCAACACCAGCACCTGATTGCTGTTCATGTCCGTCAAATACACCCGCCCGTCTCGAACATAAACGTCGATAGGCCTGATCCCCAACTTATTGCCAAGGTAGGATGTGAGCTTGTCGTCGGCGTTAAACACAACTATCGCCCCCCCCGTAGAGTCGGCGACATATTTGGTCCCGTCGGGTTCAATAAACATGTTCACGGGCCTGGTCAATGACCTGCCCGAAGGGAAAATCGTAAACTTGTTGTTTACGAGGTCCATCACCTTGATGTTTGCATGGCCCACATCGCACACATATATCTTGCCCTCGTGGATCGCTACCCCGTATGGCTGGCCAATCGTGCCGACCTTAATCTCCGCATCGCCCAATACAAAAGTTTCCAGAAAGCCCGGCTTTTCTATATCGAATTTCTCACCTCCCTTAAACGAGGTTAGAAACTGCAGCTTCGGCTGGTTTGGAGGCGGCGGGAAAAACACCGGCCCCAAAACTTCTTCTTCGACAACGGCCTTGTTGCAGCCGCTCGAACCCAAAATGATGCAACCTGCCAAAACTGCCAGAAAACACTTCTTAGCCAACCCACAAACAGTCTTCATGACAAAACTCCTGACCTTCTTAAAACTACTATGATTTCCAACACACAAGTAAATAATGTACATCGCAATTAATCGCGTTGTTCACCAGGCCACCACACAGATTCACTCTTCTCAGCGCCACTCAGAACTGAATACCTTTTTATCGGCTAAAAACACACCCTTGTAAACGTGTTTGCACACTGGCAAGGCAATTATTACTCCTGTCCGGCAAGAGACCCTCCCGGGAACAAGCTGCCTGTAAAACACCCCCCAATATGTTGTAGAAATATCTGCGAATGCCAAACTTCAACTACCTCGTGCAACCAGCGGGAACCCGATGCGATGCAAATACTACCACATCCCCGCCAAAAAAGCAACACCAACCACCTCAGTGCCGATAAAATCACCCCAGCAGTACAGCCCGTATATAAAACCACCGAAAAATCAAAAAAGAAGACCCGACCTGAAACGGAACCTAACACTCCTTCAGGCCGGGTCTTAAGTTGTACTGCTTAAAACTGCAAATTTGCATCTATCAAACAGATACTACTTGATGTGGCATGTCTTGCACAGAACGCCATACTTGAGTTCGTAATCATCCGCATTTGTGACGTCGGCGCCCCAACCCGCTGCCCACTCAATGCCGGGGATGTTGACAAGGTAAGGTATCCTGAAACTGTGTTCGCCCGTATCAGTGTGGTCGATGTAAGGTACGTTTCTGCCGCGGCTGTCCACATCAATTACACCATCAAGATCTACATCTGCCCAAATACGGTAGTCGCCAAAAGGAGCCGCAGGATCGTACAACTGACCAGCAGGAAGAGCAGAACCATCACCAACACCCTGAATATCCTGTGACCAGGCAACGGTCTCATCGCTGAGGCCCTGGATATGAATATCGTGGCAGCTCTGGCAGTTCACATAGCCATTACTTGGCGAGAGCAGATCTTCGGTAATAGTACCTTCGCCATTAACCTTTGTGCTGCTGCCCTGCGCATCAGGATCGACCAACTCTTTGTCGTCCGCAGCCAGAGTGCCGGTATAGGCAAACTCCATAGGGTGTGAACCTGTCAGATCGCCGGCGGCATCATTGATGGCACGGTGAGGCTCCGAAGCTCCGGAGTCGTGACAAGCAAGGCACAAAAGACTCGGACCCACAGGGGTGCCGGCCGTAGCCTGCATCGTCTCGCTGTCATAAGCGGTAAACCCGGGATGAGACCCAGGAAGCACAGTGTCGCTGTTCCACAGCGGCATATCCTCCAGGGTCCCGGCTTTATGCGGTATGTGGCAACTGTCGCACTCGTAGGACCTTCCTTCACGTGCATGGAACGCCATCGCCGGCGCCGCTATGGCCAACACAGCCATAATCACAATAAGTTTCTTCATTTCAATGACCTCCAACAAAAACACAACCAGTTAACGTTAACGGTTTAGACTACACAACCTAAACCATCCTATAGCAACCATTTGTATAGCAACCGCCGTGCCTGCGATGGATTTCTTAGGGACAAATGATGTTTTGGTCTTGTAAGCAGTTGGATATACGGCACTTATGTGCATTATGGAAACAAAAACCTCTCAGGGGCGGTGTAATGAGAGGCCCGATATTCTCAAATTCGGGACAAATCGGCGAATCGCATTATCAGTACTGAGAAAAAGGTTATTCCCGGCGGTAATGGGGTATTGTCGCCTCCGCACGGTAATTTGGCATTCGGCAATTTCGGCGGGCATGGTGCAAGGCCGGGAGTCTTGCTTTGCCGGGGCTGGAGCAACTTTCGAGCTGATTGCTCAGAATCGAGAAAGTGGTCGGCTGCGGCAAGGGGGCCACTGCGGAAAAAATAAAAAAAGTCAGGGTGAAATTTGGCATGATATACGCGTCCGCCGGCGCAGGCCGATAAAATATGGTGTTTTTGGGCGGGTTCTGCCGATCTCTGGCCTGTTTTTTGCTCAAGGGAATGCTGCGGCCGGGGAATGTGTGTGCTAATGGCCGGTGATGTGATACTTTAGGCGGTCCTTTCAAGGCTCACGGTGGACCTGAGCCGTGCCGGCGGGAAGCTACAATGAAGCAGGTGCCGAAAAGGCGAATACAAGAGATTATGAGCAGAATCGACTGCCCGGAGGGCTTTGAGTGCTATAAGTCCGGGTTTGAGAATCTGTGCCCGCAGGAGATTACCGAATACGGCGGTCCGGCCGAGTGCAGACAGGCGCAGCGCGACCAGGAAAATGTTCGCCCTTGCACGATGAAAACGTCCTCCGGCAGGGATTACTGCTGCAGCTGCCCCTTGCGGGTTTATGTGGTTACATACCTTAACAATCTCACCGCTTTGGAAGGTCCGATATCAGGATCAGGACCACGCGACAAGCAAGCCGACGACTCCGTGTCCTGACAGGCATCATTGGAATCGCCTTCGGCGATGGTTGTTTTAACAGATTCCTCGGCTTTGCTCGGAATGACAGTGGGTGGGGCCTTTTCGTGCCTCCGGTCGGAATGACAGGGGGGCTATTCGAGGGTGGGGTGGACGATTTCGCCTCGGAGCTGGGCCTGGCCGCCGGCCTTTTCATAAACGCCGTAGAAGATCGAGCATGAGTCGAGCCAGACAGCGATACGGTGCATGTCCTCGGGGGGTAGTTTCACATCGTGGTGGCCCTTTTTCAGCATGGCATAGAGCTTTGAGGCGCGTGCGCCGAACTTGCCGGGGATGGTGCGGTGGCGGTCGCCGTATTTCCAGAACCCGTACTCCGGCGCGAGGCTGAAGTAGGAGGCGTACCATTTCTGCCGGTCTTTGACGACCACCTCGCGGTCCAGCCGGGGGGCCTTGTCGGGGTTCTTTTGATGACACTGTAAACAGTGTTTTTCCAGGACGGGCTGGACAAGTCGCGGATAGCTGAAGGGGTTGCTGCCGTCGGCATCGGCCTTGAGGTTTGACGGTTCGCGACGCATTGCCATGGGGATTTGCTCTTGTGCGTCGGGTGCACGAAGTTTGGGTTCGTGGCAGCCCTGGCAGACGAGTCGCTCGCCGGGCTGAAGATAGGTCGCCGAGCGCATCGACTGGACGGCGAGACCATCCTTATCCAGGGCCTGGAAGAACAATTCCTTCCTTGCCGGCACGGTGAAGTGTGCGCTTCCGTCGGCTTCGACGGGGACGGTTCCGAGCACGTATCGCGCCAGCACGACCGAATCGCCTGCGGTGGGTTCGCGCAGAGATGTCTCATGCGGCGGCGCGCCGGAGGGCACGGACATGGGAATTATCTGATAGATGCGCAGCGCTGTTATTTTGATGTTCTCGGGCCAGGGCGTCTTTGTGTCGTAAACATTGACCAATGCAAGGGTCGCCTGGGCGGGTTCGTCGGCGGCGAGGCGTATTGACTGGTCGGGTA
>QNBS01000023.1 GCA_003644175.1 Planctomycetota bacterium
ATAAATACATTTAAGCCATCATATCTATTGTCGGCATAACGAAGCATTTTGCTGTAATTATCACATTGTAAAAAGCGAGCACCCAAGGAAAGAAAAAAGCTCAGCGACTTTTCTTTCCTGAAAACATGTCAAATCGTAATTTTGCAAAAGTCTTCTATTGACTGAGATTGGAATTACAGGAAGACGAGTTGCTGAACATATGGCCAAAAACGGACTTACAAGTTATCAAAAGGGCGTTATCTCCAACTACTACGAGAACCTCGATACGATCATGCTGACGAAGTTGCAGGAGATCGTGTCTGACCTCTACCTTGCAGACACCAAAGCAAAACAGGGCCGCCTCTGGGACCGGGCGCAGAAAGCCATGAAAAAACTGAAAATAAAGCCCGCCATAATCGAACACATCCTGGCCAGGCGAGACGTAACCATCCTCGCCAAAAACGTCGAAGACTGGCTAAAAGCAGGCAAGTGATGTCTATCCGGACAAGACGATGAATCGAATCAGCGTAATAAATACGATTATCGACCACACAGGGGCACGCGCATACCTGGAGATCGGCGTCAAGCAGGGACTGACCTTCATGCAGGTCAACGCCGAGAAGAGAACAGGCGTCGATCCTGGCTGGCCGGGGCTGAAGTTTTACCGGCGCCTGGCCAGGACGCCGCAGATGCGTTTCTTTAAGATGACCAGCGACAGATTCTTTGAAAAACACCGGCCGATGCTCGAAAAGAACGGGTTATGCGGCACTCGATCAGGATCGACGCCACATCCTGAATTTAAAGCCGGCCGATTACATCCATGAGTTTATGGTTGCATACATGCCAACTTGACCGTATAATAGATGGGTTCTTTGCGAAACTGAATATAGGGGGCGAATGGCTTCGACCGGACAGGTAGACGGTCGGGTTGCATGTCCAGGATGTCGGTTGGCCTGGCTAAAAATCCGGCAACTTAATTTTACCTGGCAACTATCAGTTGCAAATGGCCGCCTAAATTGAGCGGCCCGTCCCGACGGACTTTTTCCTGCGGGTCTGTCAGGGGCGCCAAACAGCGGGATAGCCGATGCGGGTGTTCGCGACGCAAAAGGCGAATTTAATCGCGAAATAGCAAAGGTATAAGCCTGTCGTTTGGCGTATACCCGAGCGAATTTCAAATAAACGACTAAACATGTAGACGCCCGCCCTGAAATGTCACGGGACGGGGGTTCGAATCCCCCCGCCTCCATTTCCTTGCCCCATAAACCAAGTTGATATTAGACAAGCCCTTACTTGTTGCTGTAAAGTGATTGTATTATCGCTACAACTACAAGTAAGGGTTTTTATGTGAATACGGGATATGGCTCTTAATTGCCAAGGCATAACACCACGCCGTTTTTGCAGCTCATGAACAAACAGCCCTCAGCGGCGATCAGGCCGTCGAGGTGGGTTTGATAGATGACTTTGCCTGCGAGCGGGTCGAGGGCGTAAACGTATATTCCTCCGTCGAGATAGGATGAGCGGCCTGCTGTTACGTAGACCAGTGGTTTGCCTGAGATGCGGTCATGCTGGAGAAGTACGCTTCCGTGGACCGGCCATGTTGATTCGAGTTGATCGTATACGAGTATTTGACGCCGGGTTGGTGCGGCGCGAAAACGCCATACGAGTTTTCCAGTTGACGCCTGGAGCCAGTCTGTTCGCATGTGGTTGTCGCCGATTAGGTCGAGGTATTCTATTCCACGTTTATTCAGCATCAGGTAACGCTCGGTGGCTTTGGATACGTAGCATCGCGGGTGGTGGCCGGGGCTTTTTAGTTTTGGTGCGGAAACTTCCCGGACTTCCCGGACGGTCTCGCCGGTTAGGGGGTCCAGACCCATTCTGTGAACTTTGGTCCCGCTCCTGGCCGCCTTTTCGTCGATTATTGATGTCCACAGAAGGCCGTCGGCTATGAAGAGGCTGCTGTTTATTTCGTGGCTTCGTGCGTACATCGGCCCTGCAACCCATTGCATGTATTTTGGGGGGCTACGACGGTGTCTTTTGCGACGGAGATGTTGTCCGGGCCATGGTTTGGTGTATTTTGTCCATTGGCCGTTTTTGTTTATCATTGCTGTTGACAGCGGGGCGAGTACCCGGCCTGATTTTTTTATCAGGTCTTCGGCAGTTATTGCATGTGCGGTTAACGATGAAGTTAATACCGCCAATAAAAGCAGTACAGTTGCTTTTTTGCGTTCAAATAACAGTCGCAAACTTTTTCCCCGGATCATCCCAGTATCTCTGGCTGCCGGCCCCTTGCCTGAAGGGCCAGTTGTGATAATGGCTGCCGCCGCCGGGCGTATCGCTCGACAACTATCGCATTTATCGAAAGTTACTGGATGAGTTCACCGGCCGATAGTCAATGGTTTGATGCGCCATAAGCCACTCGGCCGCCTCTCCGGTAAATATCGGCAAGTTAACTATTGGTTTATTACCACTTGAAACCATGCGCCAAAGGATTGCGCACATCCGTATCCTTATATTTGGTTTGCCTTTGGCCGTTGTGCCAGACAATCGCTTTTACCGCTCTATCCGATTTGCAGGCATTTCTGAAATGCTCAATACCCGAGATAAACTCAGGCTGAAATGTCTTTCCCGATTTTATCTCAACAGCGGCAAATTGCCCTGCCTTTGGAATCAAAAGGTCTACTTCATTACCCTTGGCGTCACGATAAAAATGCAGGTTTATTCTTTCGCCATGATTCAGTATCCGTTTGACAACTTCCATAATCAGCAGATTTTCATACAACGCTCCACGAAGGGGATCGCGCTGAACCTGGCTTGCAGTCTTCAGTTCAAGCAGCCACGCGGCTAATCCGACATCGACAAAATACAGTTTAGAAGATTTCATTACACGTTTGCGAATGTTAGTGAAGTACGGCGGAAGTTCAAAAAGAATATAAGAAGCCTTCAGTACCGAAACCCAGTTCTTAATTGTTGTTGACGATACTCCAACATCGTTGGCAATTGAACTGAAATTTACCAACTGCCCTATCCGGCCGGCAACTAATCGCAAAAACTCCTCGAAGCGCGTAAGATCCTTCAGGTTGATTAAAGCACGGATATCCCGCTCAACGTAGGTTGAAAGATAAGAACCATAAAAACGACCGGGACGCAATTTCTTATCATGAAGCCGTGGATAAAATCCTTTTATTATCATTTCATAAGGCGAATCCGCTTTTCTGTTATATTGGGCTATTTCATCAGTCGAAAATGGAAGAAGCTCGAGCATCACCGTTCGGCCGGCAAGAGACTGGCTCACCGCAAGGTGAACCCGGGGCTGATGACTTCCTGTAAGGATAAATCGTCCAGGATCGGGATTGGCATCGATGATACCCTGCAAATAGCTTATCAATTCAGGAACTCTTTGAATCTCATCCAGTATCACACCGCCCGAAAAATCAGCCAGCAACCCCTTTGGATCGTTTTGGGCTTGTCGACGGGCATCCGGTTCTTCCAGCGAGCAGTACTCATGATCAGGGAATGCCATCCTCGACAGAGTAGTTTTGCCCGACTGCCTGGGACCAAGTATGGTCACAGCCGGATACTCTTTAGCACAAGCAAACAGCTCTTTTTGAATGCTTCTGGTAATCATACGCATAGTGTAATATATATCGTGCATATTTCAAGTATAACTTTAAAAATACACCACTCCGAAATGCGTCCCCAAAGCGTCCTCTTCCCAGGGAGCCTCCGTAACTTCTTTCAAGGAAAAGGCTTACGCTGCGAAGGCGCCTGTCAAATATAACGGAGAAGGCGGGATTCGAACCCGCGGTAGAGACAAGCCCTACACAGCCTTTCCAAGGCTGCACCATAAGCCACTCGGTCACCTCTCCAGTAAATATCGGCAGGGGCAACACGGCCTCTGCCGTCAGGATTCCCAACAATACGTTATCGGCACAAATTTGCAAGCCAAAAACATCGAAAATGCGGCCAAATCCGCAATCGCACCCTCACCGGGCCGGTTTGAGGCGGCTTTTGGGCGGATTTCATGCTTGATCTTGTCGGGCGATTTTGTAGAGTGCACATCGAGCCCGGAAAAGCGGAGGCGTTTTTTCGGTTGGATACGGCCGAGTTTGTGGAGGATCGAGTTATCGGCGGCAGGCAGGGACATTCGGCGGGTATTGAAAAGTGGCTGGCGGTGATACGCACCGACGGCGTTGGTCCGAAGGCGTTTGCACGGCTGTTGAAGCATTTCGGCTCGCTCGACGGCGTGCTCGGCGCCTCGGTCGGTGAGCTTTCGAAGGTCAAACGCATCGGCTACAAAACGGCCGAGCGAATCGCCGCCGGTATCGGCAAGTTTGACGTCGCAAAGGAACTTGCCCGTGCCGACAAATCAGGCGTGTGGATCGTTCATGCCGCCGACAAGCGGTATCCGCCTGCGCTGAAAGCGATTTACGACCCCCCGCCGGTATTGTATGTCAAAGGGACCCTCGAACGTTCCGACAGTCTTGCCGTTGCGATTGTAGGCTCGCGCAGGTGCAGCACATACGGCGCCGAGCAGGCAAGCCGGTTTGCACACATGTTGGCGTCGGCGGGCTTTACGATAGTCAGCGGAATGGCGCGCGGGATCGATACGGCCGCCCACCGCGGGGCGCTTACGGCCGGCGGCAGGACCATTGCGGTGCAGGGCTGCGGCCTGGCGAACGTCTTTCCGCACGAGAACGAAAAACTCTTTGAACACATCGCCCAAAGCGGCGCCTGCGTCAGCGAACTGCCGCTGCAATACGAGCCGCTTTCGGAAAATTTCCCCGGACGCAACCGGATCATCGCCGGGCTCTCTATGGCGGTGCTTGTCGTCGAGGCGTCCGGGCGAAGCGGGGCGCTGATTACCGCACGCGCGGCGATGGACAATAACCGCGAGGTGATGGCCATTCCGGGCAAGGTCGATTCGCCGATCAGCACCGGCACGCATCGACTCATCAAGGACGGCGCACGCCTGGTGGATTGCGTGGATGATGTCATGGAAACCTTAGGTAGAATCGGCGATGGCCTGAAGGACCATGTCCACAAGGCGGCTAAAGACGCGCAGGCCAAAATGGACCTGCCGCTGTTTGACGCCTCGCGGCTCAATCTCTCCGACGACGAACGAACGGTCTACGAAGCACTCGACGGCGAGCCAAAGCACATAGAAGAGATCATCGCCTTGACAAATCTCGCGGCGGGCGCGGTCAACGCAACAGTAATATCCCTCCGCCTAAAGGGCCTGCTGAAACAATTACCCGGCAATCTCTTCATAAAAAAATAATCGGACGTTTGCAGCGTACCTCCGTCTAACAACGAGGACCTATCGGAGAAGATCAAGAATCGGCTCCTCGACAGCATCGGTTAGTTGTCTTTTCACCATTGCCTGCCATTTTCGAGGCATGGTATGGAATACGTCTGTTATAAGATTCCCTTGGCCCTTATCGATAAGAGCGCTCAATACCCTCAAGGCGGCTTCCTTGTCTTTCATTTGCTTTTCCGGGGTAGGCCTCCTGGCCAGAACAAGTAATTTGTGCAAGGCAAAATTGGCCGGATGCGGCAGAGCATACGGTTTGTCGGAGCCCCGCCCTCTTTCGGGAACCAGAAACTCTACTATAAGCTGCGGATGCTGGAGTCTGATAAATCCCTTTGAGCCGGTGAAGCCGACAACGAAACCAAGGTCTTTCAACAATTCCGCCACATCTGTCTTTGCTCTCATTGCCGATGGCCGGGGAATGAGAAGGTCCATATCACGTGTCACAAGAGACACCATGTACGACGTCCGCCCAAAAAACTTCCTGTAGAACAGAGTGCACCAGCTTCCCACAATAATAATGTCTCTGAGAACACCTGCCTTGTCCAACCGACGCAGAACTTCGGCACATAATTCATACTGGCTCTTTTCCACGCAAAGTGCCCTTTAGGAATTTGATCTGCTTTTTTACCTCAGACAGCAGCTTTCTGTATTTGGCCCGATATTCCCTGGCCTGTTCATATTCTTTCACTTCTTTCTCGGAGAGCTTGCCTTTGTAAATGAATCTGACCTTGCCCTTTTCTCTGGCCTGCAGGTAGTAGTACTCGTGCCCTTTGATTTTTTTCTTTACGAGAGAGCCTTTGGGCAGGTTGGCTAATTGGTGCTCGTAATCCGCCTTCATCGCCAGAGAATTGGCTAATTCTTCTTTGAGCACACTTTTTATGACTTTCATTGCGCCGCCTCTGCATGGAGAAAAGAACAGTTACCATACAATCATCATTATATTGTACGTTGTATGGTAACCCGTGTCAACAGTTACCATACAACTTTATGTTTTCTGCCGTATGTAGGTAACAGGCGCGACATTATGCGTGTATTCGTGGCGGACGGTGATCGGGATGTCCGGGTGCAGATCGGGCTTTACCGGACACATGCCGGGCGTTTTTCCGGCGGTTTAGCTATTTGGCTGCGTGGTTGAAGAAGTTGATTTTTTCGAGGCGGGTTCTTAGCGCGTTGTAGTCGGCTTCGGTTATGTTTTGTAATGGCCGTCGCACCGGGCCCAGGTCGAGGTCGAGCATTTTCAGTATGCTCTTGGCGGCGGGGAGGAAGCCGCATGGCGTTTGTGCTATTGCATTGATTATCCGGATCGACTTGTTCTGGAGAGTTTGCGCCGTTTTCAGGTCGCCCTTTGCGAACGCATCGATGATCTCAGTATAAAGGCCGGCGACGAAATTGTATGTGCTGCCGACAGCGCCTTTTGCACCGAGGGCAAGGCCCGCCAACAGAATTTCATCTCTGCCGAAGAGTATATCGAATCGACCGTCATCGGCAGCGAGGCACGCGGCGTAGTCGGCGAGGTTTTCGTATGTGAACTTTACACCGGCAAGATTGGATATTTTGTCTTTTGCGGCATTGAGGAAATCCGCCATGGCGAAATCGACTCCGGTCATTGACGGGGTGTGGTAGTAGTAAAAGGGCAGATCGGCGGCGGCGGCAATATCGGCGCACCAGGCGACCAGCTCATCAACGCTGCGCGGTTTGTAGAATACCGGCGGTATGGCGCCGACGGCATCGAAGCCGAGTAGCCGGGAGCCGGCGGCGAGCGACCTTGCCTCAACGATGCTGTTGTGCCCCACGTGGGCGATGAGTGTCATTTTTCCGCCGGCAACCTCGGCCCAGCGCGTCATGATCTGCATGCGTTCGGCGGTTGTAAGCGAGAGCCCTTCCCCCGTCGTGCCGCAGATGAATACGCCGCCGACGTTATTTCGCTGAAGGAATCGGGCCTGTTGTTCGATAATATCGAGGTTCACCGTGCCGTCGGCGTTCATCGGTGTAAACGGCGCGGCGACAAAGCCTTCAATGTGTCGGTGCATTGCAGCATTCTCCGTACGTGTGTTTCTATCGTTTCCAGTCTGTTCCGGGCAGGCACATGGGCCTGCCCCTGCGACGTTGATGCCGAGTTTATTCGTTTTCGGCGTCTTTGTCGAGGGTGTAGATTGTCAGTCCTTCCAGTGATCGGGTGTTTATGCCAGGAACCAGACTTGCCAGGTATCCCGCGACAAAGCAGCCGGCTATCCCCGCCGATGCGTAGAGCAGCAGATGGACGTCCATAAATGTCTTCATTGCGTAGACTGTCGCTGCGCCGACAACTGCGCCGCCGGCGGCGCCGGCGGGCGTGGTTCTTGTGGTGAAGATCCCCAACAGGAACAACCCGGCCATCGAGCCGCCGAACAGGCCCAGAACGGTTATGAACTGGTGCCAGAGCGATTTGACATCGGCGGAGGCAAACAGCAGGGCAAGGATTGTTACGAGCAGTCCCAATATGACCGTCAGCACGCGGGCGCAGTTGAGATAGGCCCGTTCGCTCGACAGCAGATTGAAGCGGCGGACGAAGTCGGTGACGATTGATGTCGCCGTGCTGTTCATGCTGGTCGAGATCGTCGATTGTGCCGCGGCGAAGATGCCGGCAATGACCAGGCCTGCGATAGGCGCAGGCAGCTGGCGTGCGATGAAGAGGGGGAAGATGGCGTCGGTCTGGAAAGTCGGGTCGAGCTTTTCCGGGTGGGTCTTGTAGAACACAAACAGCGCTGTCCCCATTGCAAAGAAAAGTATTCCGGCCGGCACCGCCATGATGCCGTTTAGCCAGATTGCCTTTGCGGCTTTCTTCCGGTCGCGTCAAAGTCGAAATTGACCATGTGGAATTTGCCGGATGCGCCGGCAATGGAGACAAACTCGCCGAAGCCGCCATCTAAACCGGCGATGATCAGAACAAGGCTCAGGCCCGCTCCGCCGAGCAGAACGATTGACTGCACAGAATCCGTCCAGACCACCGCTTCGAAACCGCCCAAAGTGCAGTAGAGAACTCAGCGCCCCCATCGCGAGTATGCAGTGGGAGACCTCAAACGGCGTGATCGTCGCCAGGGCCAATGCCGGCAGGAACATCACGATCGCCATGCGTCCTATCTGGAAGAAGACGAACGACGCGCTTGCGAAGAGGCGCAGGAATACGTTGAAGCGCCTCTCAAGGTATTCGTATGCGCTGGTGGCGTCTATCTTCCTGAAGAAGGGCAGGATGAGGTAAACGACAAACGGCGTAAGCGCCAAAATCATAATATTGATCATGAAATAAACCCAGTCGGTGGCGTAGGCCTTTGCCGGAATCGCCATGTATGTAATTGAGCTGAGCATTGTCGCAAAGATGCTCAGGCCCGCGACCGGCCAGGGAACACGTTTGCCGCCCCGGAAGAAGTCGTCGGTGGTCTTGTTCCTGAACGAAAAGAATACGCCGATAGCGACCATGGCGATGAGATAGACGACGATGGTCGAATAGTTGACGATATTGGCAACCGGCGTTGCGCCGAGGGATTTGGCCGTTCGCACCGCGGTTACACGATATACCTTTGGCGATCTCACACGCGGACGGACTTCGCCGCCGGCTATGACGATCGAGTCGTTCCATTTCACCGCGGTGGTTGTAACGTGGTTGGCGGGCAGCGGGCCGGCCTCAATCCAGGTGTCGGTGATGGTGTGGTATGCAAGAGCGTTTTTGAAAAAGCCCGGGTGGGCGTCTTTGAGTTCATCGCCCTTTCCGAAGTTCTCGCCGTTGTCGCCCCCGAGAACGAAGATGTGGCTTTGGCCCAAAGCAACAGCCGGACCCGCCATGACACAATGCGGAACATCAGCGCGTCTGCACCATGCATCGCGTTTTTCGCCGGCCTCCGGGTTGAATTCGTAAACATCCTGCAGCAACTGCACGCCGCCATCCTGCCCCTGGCGTCTGCCGCTGATGACATAAATGCAATCGGCCAGGCCGTTGTGCTGGGCGACAGTCAAATTAAATGCCCGCGAGGGCCCGGGCCAGCAGGCCAGACTCTTCCATTCAAGTTTATTTTCGTCATCACTTTTCCCATAACCGGACATATCCAGCGACCAGAAGTTCTTCATGGCGGTTTCAAGGCCTGCTGCGCTTTGTCCACCGGCAACATAGATGGTATCGCCGATCCGCGCGGCGGTTGTGTATGCACAGGGCTTCGGAAGTGAAGGAAGCGGCTCGGTGGTCGCCTGCAGGCTGTTGGGGTCCCATTTGAGCAGAAAGACGTTATCATATGTCCGCTGCGAATCGTTGCCGCCGATACAGACGATGCCGTGGGCGGTGGAGACCGACGCTCCGTAGGCGACTGGATAAGGCAGACGGCCCGCATCGATCCACTTATACTCTCCTGCGGTGCTGTCGGTCTTGTCGGTTGCTTTTGTCAGTGCGTAGATTTTGTCGTGCCACTGTTTTTGGCTTTGCCAGACGGGTTTGGCAAAGTTGGCGCCGCCGGCGACAATGAGTACATCACCGTCAACCCCCACGAAAGGGCCCGCCACACCCAGAGCATCGGGCAGGTCGGCGAGTTGGCTGTATTCAAGGAACCGGGCGCCCCCGGTGTCGTCGTCGCCCGGCAGCGGCGAGCAGGCCGCCAGGACGCATGTAATCGTTACGATGAGTTTGGTTATCGGCCGGGTGGTTTTCATTTTTCGCAAATGCCTCATCTTTCAATGTTTCCTGGAAACGCCACCGCCGCCAGGAGCGCACGTCCGTAGCGGTCCCACAGTTGTTGGGCGGCAAGTTCATCGTCGTTTTTTCTCAGTTCCAAAGTGACAATCGGAATGCCGAGCGTCTCGCCTGCAAACGAGCCCAAAGAGCCGGGACGCGCGCCCACTTTGCGAACGGGCAGATCGCAATAGCGGGCCATTCGCTCGGCTAACGCCTTTGCCGGGCCGTCGTAATCGATACAGCTCAGCGGTTGATGAATGGTCACGATTCGGTCGGGCCGGCAGCGACTTATCAATTGGAAGATTACGCGGGCCTCCGGTTCGGATAAGGCGGTCATGCCGTTTCGCCGGTTGTTTTGACGGTTGTCTGCGGAGAAGTTGCGGTTGAGGTCCACGCCGCGAGCGTTGAACCGGCTGTTTAGCACCATGCCGTCGGGGTTGACCACGGGTACTATTACGATTCTTCCCCTCTCCAGCAGGGACCCGTCCCGGCTGAGATGGTCCGAGAGATATTCGACGAGCGCGGTTCCGGCAGGTTCGCTGCCGTGAATAGTCGCCATGATGAGCACCACGTCGCTGCCGGTTCCGAGGACAACCGTTTCGATCGGACGATTTTCAACTGACCTGCCCACAACCACCCGGTAGCCGGCAGGCATGGGCGGGCGGGTTTCAATGCCGGTGATTCTCGGCTCGGCCGGCGCCCGACAGCCGGCAAGACACAACACAATGCCGACAACTGAAAGTAGAACGCAAAACCTCAACACCAAGCGAGCCCTTTGGCTTCGAACAAAATACTTCTTTTGAGTATTTTCACTGTATATCATTGCATCCGGGCGCATTATACCAATGGTATATATTCCTCACGCGTTGTAAGGGTTTATCAGTCATTGCAAAAAAGGTTTTACCCACGCATAACGACATGCGACTTTTTCACAATCCGTATTATATGCCGGGCAGGCGGCGATTCAAGCCCAAAACGCCGCCCGGCGAGCAAAGGGGCAAGGTAAACCGCCCGGAATCTGCGGATAATTTTGACTTGCAATGGGGGTGATTTGTCGATATATGTCCTGATCATGACTTATCTTGCAGTATCAATAGGCGCAAAGAGCATCGACGAGGCGGCCGAGCAGATCAAGGCGGCCAAAAAGGCAGGCGCAGAGATGCTGGAGCTGCGCACCGACTATCTTGCCGATCTTGACGTCGCCAGGATGCTGACGGTTCTGGCTGCGGCCGGAAAGACGGCGCTGCCCGTGATCGTGACATGTCGGGACAAGGCCCAGGGCGGCGCCGCCGATCTGCCTTTGGAACTGCGGACGCGGATCCTGGTCGAGGCCGTCGGCGCAGGCGCCGATTTCATCGATTGCGAGTTCGATAATTTCGTGTTGACCGATACACACGCCAAAATCACCGCCGCCCTGAGTGCCCGCGACGGGGCGGGATTGATCCTGTCGGCTCACCAGTTTGACTCGCCCTTCTCGAATCCGGCGGGTGTCTACGAGGAAATCGTCCGGACGGAAGATAAGGCGATCCCAAAACTGGCCTGCACCGCCGGACACATAAACGATTGTTTCGACACGCTCGATATTCTCCTGCATAAAGATCGCGATGCGATTGTCCTGTGCATGGGACAGGCGGGGTTGATAACGCGCCTTCTGGCGAAAAAGCTCGGCGGCTTTGCGACCTTTGCCTGTTCGGACGCCGCGCACGCCACGGCGCCGGGGCAGTTGACCGTTCGCCGGTTCAAAGAGCTGTATCGCTGGGACCAAATTGACGCGGAGACGGAAGTTTTCGGCGTGATCGGATCGCCGGTCGCCCATTCGCTGAGTCCTGCGGTATTCAATGCGTGCTTTGACGCTCAGGATATAAACGCGATGTATCTGCCCCTGCTGGTCGAAGGGGGCAAGGAAGAACTCTACGTATTCGTCAACAACGCCGTCGGCAGAGGCGGCCGAAGCGGCGCCGGCGGAGGATTGGGGTTCGGCGGATTCAGCGTAACGCTTCCGCACAAGTCCCATGCCAGGGATTATGTCAATCATGTCGGCGAGTTTGTCGAACCGCTGGCCGAGGCCATCGGCGCCGCCAACACGCTGAAGGTCGGTTTCGGCGGAATCGTCAGCGGGTACAACACCGATTATGCCGGCGCCATGGACGCACTGACGAGCGTATTGCAGATAGGCAGACACGATCTGCACAGTATGAAGGTCGCCGTCATCGGCGCCGGCGGTGTTGCAAGGGCCGTTGTGGCGGGACTGGCGGACGTAGGAGCGCACATCACGATTTATAATCGAACCGTCGCAAAGGCCCAGGCACTGGCCGATGAGTTCAACTGTTGCTGCGCGCCGCTGGATCGACTCAAGCGCATGGACGCACAGGTGGTCATAAACTGCACAAGCATCGGCATGTTCCCCAATGTGGAGGCCTCGCCCGTTGGCGCCGAGTGCATCAAGGCAAATATGGCGGTGTTCGATACGGTGTATAATCCGTTACAGACAAAGCTCCTCAAAGATGCCCAGGCAACCGGCGCCAAAACAATAAACGGCGCCGAAATGTTCGTCCGTCAGGCGATGGCGCAATACAGAATCTTCATCGGCAGGGACGCAGACCCCGACGTCATGCGAAAAACAGTCCATAAGCATCTGGCCGATTCGCCTCCTCAGGCCAACACATAAATAGATACTCACATTAACAATTATGCCGCAAAAAAAGGGACTCACGCGCCCCGTTACATGCACGGGCGTGAAAGTCCCTCTTTGTGGTTTAAGCCGACCTGCTCTTTATTCGATATCGTTTGCTCCTTTTGCCGAAGGGGCGGCTTTTGTCTTTGTCTGTTTCGGCGATTTTCCGTCGGCCATTCTGCCTAAATACTCGGGCAGTTCCACGCCTGCCATCTCGGCGACATCGTGCAGGGGCGGAAGAACCTTCGCCATACTCGAGACAAAGTTGGCGGTCGATGAACCGTCCTTGGCGCCGCCGCCGGTGTCCCAGACGGTTACCTTGTCGATCTTAAGATTCTTGATCGCCTCAACCTGGAGAGCGACGACATCCTCGATCTTCTCGATCATCAGCAGCGTAGAAGCCGCCTTGGCGTCGCCGTTGCAGCTCTTGACAAGCAACTCGTAACCGGACGCCTTGCTGTCCAGGACCTGCCGGATACCCTTTGCCTCGGCCTCGTACTTCGCTAAAATTGCATCGGCATGACCCTTGGCCTCGCGACGCAGTTTCTCGGCCTCGGCTTCGGCGGCGATCTCGATCTTGCGCTTCTCGATTTCCTTGCGAACAACTTCCTGGGCGTTGAGACGCTCCTGCTCGGCTAAATACTGGGCCTTTTGGATCTCGACCTCGGCCTGTCGCTTGGCGACTTCTCCCTTCTGAAGCGCTTCGGCTTCCTTGATCGCAAGCATCGCTTCGGCGGCGGCGATATCGGCTTTGGCCTTGTTCTCACCGGCAACCGCGGTTGCTTCCTGCTCCTGAACAAAGATACGCTGGTCGGCTTCGGCTTCCTTTTCACCCTTGACCGCCTGGGCTTCCTGCTGCTGCACAAAGACTCGCCGGTCGGCTTCGGCGGCCTTTTGACCCTTATCCGCCTGGGCAACATTTTCGGCTACACGAATCGTTCGTTCCCGGTCGGCTTCGGATTCACCGATTGTCGCCGTCGCTTCCTGCTGCTGCACAAAGATTCGCCGGTCGGCTTCGGCCTGCTTGCGACCCTTCTCCGCCTCCGCCTCATTTTCGGCAACGCGAATGCTCTTTTCACGATTCGCCTCGGCCTGGCCGATGGCGCCCAATTTCTCCTGCTCGGCGACATCCACCCTGGCGACATTGATCGCCTCGGCGGCAGCCTTCTTGCCGATGCTCTCGATATAAGTCGATTCATCGGTAATGTCGGTGATATTGACGTTGATCAGATACAGGCCGATCTTATTCAGTTCCGGCTCGACGTTTCTGCGGATCGAGTCGAGAAAACTCTCGCGGTCCTGATTGATCTGCTCGATCGTAAGCGACGCCACCGTCAGCCTGAGTTGACCGAAGATGATCTCCTGGGCCATGTCCTCTATCTGGCGAGCACCCAAACGCAGCAAACGCTCGGCGGCATTGTTCATAATCGCCGGATCCGTGCTGATACCTACCGTGAAGGTGCTCGGAACATTGATCCGAATATTCTGCTGCGAGAGTGCATTTTCAAGCGGAATCGTGATCGTCATCGGCGTAAGACTCAGGTAGGCGCTGTCCTGGAT
>QNBS01000024.1 GCA_003644175.1 Planctomycetota bacterium
GACAATAATAGTATACCATAGGGTTGCCCACCTCTCCTTGTGAGTCGCCCCAAGGTAGTAGAGGGCCGCTTTTCAATCCCTCGAAAGCGGTTTGTATGGACAAGAGGGGCAATTTGTAGTGCGGGTCCGTATATGGGACCCAAGGAGAAGTTACGTGGATAGTGGTACAGTAAAGTGGTTCAACGACAAAAAAGGTTACGGTTTCATCACTCCCGACGGAGGCGGCGACGATCTGTTTATTCATCACAGCAACGTCGAGATGGAGGGATTCAAGACGCTAAGTGACGGCCAGAAGGTCGAGTACGAGGCGGGCGAGGGAAAGAAGGGCCCGGAAGCAACCAAAGTCGTGCCAATCTGAGCATACCCTCCAGGGTAGTAAATTCCCGCGCGTGGGCTTAGTTAGTGTTGTAAAGCTCTTGCCCGCGTATAACCGGGAATTGGCAATCGTGAACAGGTGTACCTGGCAGCGGCCCGGTCTGCCGGCGATGTTTGGCGAACAGGTTTATTTTGTATATCCGGCTTAGCGGCGGCTGAGCGGTTGTGTAACCGTTTCATCTCGTATTCGAGTACTCAAGACCCGGCGGGGGGGGTATCGGTCTGTTGCGGGCTTGCTGTTTCTTGTCTGTTCGGGATGGCGAACGAGGTTATCGTGTCCGGCCGCTTGAAAAAAATTGCGAATCGGCGCAATATCTGCTTAATTTTGTTGCAACCCATCCACCCTTTTCCTACAATCCCGATTCGTGTATTTTTTGCGAAATGGCTATTTGTGGTTTGAGTTGAGGTTGCTATGGAAGTCATTCCCGCGATAGACCTTATCGGCGGCAAATGTGTGCGGCTCATTCAGGGCGAGTATCACAGGCAGATTACGTACGAGGACGATCCCGTCAAGCAGGCGCAAGTCTTTGCCGACGCCGGCGCCAAGTGGCTCCATATCGTCGATCTGGACGGTGCGCGGATGGGCAGAAGCATCAATTTCGAGGTGATCGCCGCTATTACGTCTCAGTTTGATCTTGACGTCGAGGTCGGCGGGGGTATTCGCGACGAAGACACCATCCGGATGATGCTGGACGCCGGTGTCAAGCGGCTCATCATCGGCACGGCGGCGGTGAGGAACCTGGGCTGGTTCAGCGAGATGGCCGACAAGTTCGTCGGCAAGCTGGCGTTCGGACTGGATGCGCGGGGATCGAAGGTCGCAGTCGCCGGCTGGACGCAGGAGATGCCGCAGAAGCTGTGGTATTTTGCCGCCCAGGCGGCGAATCTGCCGTTGGGCGCGATTATCTATACGGATATCACAAGGGACGGTATGTTAGCCGGACCCAATTTCGACCGCACAAAGGCGCTGGTCGATGCGGTCAACATCCCGATAATTGCCGCCGGCGGCGTTACGAAAGTAGAAGACGTCGTCCGCCTCAAGGAACTCGGCGTCGCAGGGGCAATTTTAGGAAGAGCACTCTACGAAGGCACAATAGACTTGGCCCAGGCAATAAAGGCCGGCCGCCAAACAGAAGAATAACCCGCCTGAGCAAACTTTTGACGCGAGCGTCAACATTGGGACGATACTAAACTATTAGGCAGCCGCCCCGCCCCAACGCCCTTTTTTGCCCAATATCGAGGTTTTTGTTCCTGCGCGGCGAAGACCTTGCGGAAGTGAAAGCCGTTGATTGCGAACATCATTATCAGGTGAAACTGCCCCGGATGGCGAAACGACCTCAACAGCAGCTTCCAGTAGTACCGCCTGCCGGAACTCCATATCCCCATGAGCCAGAGACTCTTGAATAGCGCTTTCATGTCCGATCTGGTTACCTTGTGTCTGTGCTGCTGCACCGGCACGTAGCTCTTGAGAAACGTCACTATCCGCTGGTAATAAAGTTCCGGCGAATAAATCGTCTTGACGACTTTCTGGTAGCCGCCCAGCAACTCCTCCCACTTCATTTTCGGTATGAAGTTCATTGAAAAGTCCGTATTGTCGCCCGAGCTGTGCTGCAACAACCTTTTCTCGTCCGTCAGCCGCTGGTACAACTCCGTGCCCCTGGGGGCATTGAGCAGCCCGACCATTGCCGTCACAACCCCGCTTTCCTGGATGAAGCGGATAAGATTTTCAAAGACCGAACTGCGGTCCGCATCGAACCCTAAGATGAACCCGGCCTGCACCTCCATGCCGAAACGCTGAACCTTCTTGACACACTCGACAAGGTCCCTGCCCTTATTCTGTGTCTTGTTGCACTCGGTAAGGCTCTCTTCGTCGGCAGTTTCGATCCCGACGAAGACACAGTCAAATCCCGCCTGCGCCATCAGGCGCATGAGTTCTTCATCATCGGCGAGATTAATCGAAACCTGTGTGTTGAGCTTGAACGGCCGGCCCTTCCGGTCCATCCATTCGATCACCGCCGGCAAAATATCGTTCTTGAGTATCTTCTTGTTGCCGATGAAATTGTCATCCACAACAAAAACAGGCCCGCGGTATCCGATTACATAAAGCCGTTCCAGCTCGGCGATCATCCGGGCGCTTGTTTTAGTACGCATCCGCTTGCCGAACAGCGACGTTACATTGCAGAAATCGCAACTGAACGGACAGCCGCGGGAATACTGAACAGGCATGCAAAAGTACTTCTTCGTGTCGATCAAATCCCATCGCGGTATCGGCGTATCCTGCATATCGGCCCACTCGCCGGTCTGATAAATATGCTCCGGGCATCCGGCGGCGAGATCCTGCAGGAAGCCGCCTAAGGTAACCTCGGCCTCATTCAGGACCAGATGGTCTATATGGTCAAACTCCTCCGGCATCGCCGTAAACAAAGGCCCGCCGGCGACGATCTTCCTGCCGAGTTTCCTGCAGCGGTCTATTATCCGCTCGATCGATTCCCTGTGGACGGACATGCCCGAAAGAAACACGTAATCGCTCCAGAGTATGTCCCGGTCGCACAAAGACTCCACCGACATGTCCACCAGCTTCAATTGCCAATCTTCGGGCAGCATCGCCGCAACCGTCAGCAATCCCAGGGGCGGCAGCATGGCCTTTTTGGACGTAAAATTCAGCGCATTCTTGAGGCTCCAGAACGTATCCGGCGTCTCCGGGCCGACCAACAGTATCTTCATAGAACGCTCCCACGGTAAGAAAAAAATAAGACACGAAAGGCGGATTCTTAAATCACCCTGTTCTTTCTTGCTGCACCCTCGTTATATTGCCGGCGCAACTGGTTTGTTTTACAAAAAATGATAAGCAAAACGAAAAAATGCCGACGTTGACGACCTGCCAACATGCTGTAATACCAAACGGTGCTTGCGATGATTTCGCCGGTCGGGTATAATATTGCCATTGCGGAAAGGCTAAAGAACAGTGCAGGAACAAGAATAGTGCCGCCGGCTTGCAAAGAAGGAGAGATATTATGGCGTCAGACATAAACCGCAGAGCATTCATGCGTAAATCGGTCGTTTCCGCCGCCGCGGGCGCGATTGCCCTTGACGCGAAGTCCGCCGCTGCAGCAGCAAACCGGCCTGCCGTCGAACCGAAGAATACCCTGCCTATCGGCAAAATCGCCGGGATGTCCGTCAGTCGGCTCCTTTTGGGCGGCAATCTGCTGACGCACTATACGCACAGCCGCGATCTGCGATATGTCTATAACCTGGCTGCCCAATACAATACCGAAGCTAAGATCCTCGAAACTCTCGCGATTGCCGAATCCCATGGCGTAAACACCCTTGTCATTCATACAACGCCGTGGACCGACGCCATCCTCGGCAAGTACAAGAAACAAGGCGGCAAGATCCAGATCATCATGTGCCCCACCGCCGCCGTCGATCCGTCGATGGAGGCCTACACCAAACAGGTCCGGCACATCGCCGATATGGGTATCGACGCGCTTTATCTCTGGGGCGTCCGTGCCGACAAACTGGCTTCCAAAGGCAAGATGGATCTCATTGCAAAGGCGGTCGATCTCGTCAAAAGCTACAATCTGCCCTCCGGTGTAGGTGCTCACGACATCAACGTCGTGCGCCTTTGCGAGCAGCACAAGATCGACACCGACTTCTACATCAAGACGTTCCATCACCACAACTATCCGACCGGCCCGCGTCCCAACGAGATCAAAGGCCCGTACGCCGAGATTCCCGGTTACTGGTGCAGTAATCCCGGCGACGTCATCGACGTGATGAAGGACGTCAAAAAGCCCTGGATAGCGTTTAAAGTCATGGCCGCCGGTGCTATCAACCCTGATAACGCATTCCGCTACGCTTTCGAAAATGGCGCCGACCACGTCTTGGCCGGTATGTTCGACTTTGAGATCGCCGAAGACGTAAAAACCGCAAAGACCATCCTGACGGATCTGAAGCGAACCCGCCCCTGGCAAAGCTGATCACCCGCAAACCTGGTCGCCCCGCCGACACCACGCCGAAGATGGACGAGATTATTCTTCCTTTCTCCCGGCTGTCGTTGTATCCTGAATGACAAGGTGGTTTGCGCTGTTTCGTAACATCAACAGCAGACGCCATCGGTTTTGAGAATGATTGTTTACAGCGGGAGTATCCTAATGAACACGTCGAGAACCGCCAATGTCATCCGGAATACGCTTATCCTGGCGAGCCTGCCGGCGATCGTTGCAAGCCAGGCGCAGGGGCAGCTTAGGATAGCCGATGCCGGCACTAATGCGCTGGAAAAATCCGTGGTGATGATTCGCAGCGTAAGCCAGGATTTCGATTATGTGACGCCATGGAAACAGATGGCCATGGGCCAGGGCTCGGGATCGGGCTTTATCATCGAGGGCAACCGCATCCTGACTAATGCGCATAACGTCAGCAATAACAAGTACATAGAGGTAAAGAAGCAAAATCTTGCCAGACGCTACCCCGCCGTCGTTACCTTCATCGCCCACGATTGCGACCTGGCGGTATTAGAGATACTCGATCAGAGCTTTTTTGGCGACATGGTGGCTCTTGAACTCGGCGGTATTCCCGCTGTCAACTCCACCGTTCAAACATACGGTTTCCCGGTTGGGGGCAGGCAACTGTCAACGACTGAAGGTGTCGTAAGTCGTGTGCAGATGGACACATACAGCCACAGCCAGGCCGACGCACATCTTGTCGTTCAGACCGACGCCGCCATTAACCCCGGCAACAGCGGAGGCCCGGTCATGCAAGCCGGCAAAGTGGTCGGCGTTGCGTTCCAGGGGCTGCGATCAGCCGATAATATCGGCTATATGATCCCCACGACCGTGATTCGCCACTTCCTGGCGGACATCGCCGACGGTAAGTATCACGGTTTCGGTTCGTTGGGCTTCACTTTCTTCCCGGGCCTGCACAGCAAGAGCTATGCCCGCTATCTGAAGGTCCCCGCCGGTACGCAAGGTATAGTGGTGCTGAGCACAATGATGCACAGTTCCGTCGAAAACATCTTCCAAAAGAACGACGTCATTACGAAAGTCGATAATTACAGTATTGATAACGACGGTATGGTTACCATCTACGGCCTTTCGATCCATATGTCCGAAGTCATCGAGCAAAAGCAGATCGGCGAAACGGTTAGCATTGCGTTCTATCGGGATGGTGAGCTTTTGGAGCAGGAGGCGACCGTTGCATTGAACAGGCCCATCCTGGCTTACGACCGTCAATATGACGTGCCGCCCCGCTATGTCGTCTACGCCGGGCTTACCTTCGTGCCTGTAACGAGGAACTACCTGGAGGTCTGGGGAAGTTCCTGGCTGGCTGATATCCCGTTTTACCTGCGGTACCTGTTCTACGATTCCGAACAGCTAAACACCGACCGCCGGCGAAAGGAGTACGTGGTGCTCTCGAAAATCCTGCCTGACGAGGTCAATTCGTACTGTTTGGGCTTTGAGGATCAGGTTGTCGACAGTGTAAATGGCGCGCCCATCCGAAGGCTCAGCGACCTGCCCCGAGCCCTGGCGAGCAGGGACACGGGGTTTTTGGTGATAGAGTTCTTAGGGTTGGAGCGGCCGCTGGTGCTTGATGTCGAAAAGGCGAAAATTGCCCAGCAGCGCATACTCGAAAAATACAACGTCCCGTCGGCGACGAATCTGGAGGAACAGATATGATACGCCCATTCCTGACATACGCATTAGTGTCGGTGTTTGCCCTGCTGCCGTTGGCCGGCTGCGCCGAACCCCCGGCGGCAATGCCGCCTGACAGCACAGAGATCAACATTAGCGAGGCAATGAAGGAGTCGCTGGTCTACATCAAGGTCTCGGCGTACAGCTTTGAGATGCTCCAGCCATGGCGATCGGCGGATCTGGTGGAGCGAAGCGGCTTTGGCTGTGCTGTGGGTCCCAACCGGATCATCACAACGGCGCTGAATGTGGCCGATGCCGCCCTTGTCGAGGTGCGAAGATACGGCCGGAATGAGTACATCGGCGCCAAGGTCAAGGTTGTTGACTACGAATGCAACCTCAGCCTGCTGGAATTGGACAGCGAGGCCATGGGTGAGCCGCTGCGGCCGATCACCTTCAGCGAACGCTACGAAAAAGGTGCTAAGCTGGAGTCTTACTGGCTATCGGGAAGCGGCGATATCGTCGCGGGGCGAGGCGTCCTGGACCGAGCCAGGGTCAGGAAGTCTGTGGCGTCATATGCACAGTTTCTCGAGTATGTTGCCGCGGGCACCTCGGCGGAAAGCGGCAAAGGCCGGCTTTTCAGCATTGGCGGCGAGGGTATAGGCATCGCCTGTCGGGCGGACACGGGAAGACAGGAGGCCGGGCTTATTACGGCGGGCACGATCAATCACTTTCTTGCGGATGTGGTGGATGGGGAATATCGTGGATTCGGAGTGGCCGGCTTTGCCACGCAGTCGTTGCTGGACCCGTCATTACGCGCGAAGCTGGGTATGGGCGACGGCATGAAAGATGGCGTTTACGTATCAAAGGTGCATAAACTCGGAACAGGCTGCGATGTTCTCAAGGTAGGCGACTGCATACTCAAGATGGACGGGTGGCAACTGGATGCGTATGGACGGTATCTGGACGCCGATTTTGAGCGTATTGCATACGACCATATCATCAACAGCAAGGAAATCGGCGAGGCAATGACGATGGAGATTTGGCGGGACGGCAAAAGCATGGCGATAGAAGTGCCGGTAACGAATTTCAAGGTGTCGGATATGCTCGTGCCGTATTATGAATACGATAAGAAGCCCGAGTATATCGTTACCGGGGGGTTTGTGATTCAGAAACTAACGCGGAACTATCTGGCGATGTGGGGGGAGGGCTTTGCGGGCAAGGCGCCGCCGCATCTCTATCGGTACTATCGCAACCATGCCTTTGACCCGGGCGATGAGCGGCGGGAAATCGTGGTTCTGACGTATGTGCTTCCGGCGGAGATTAACCTTGGATACCACAGGCTGGGGCGGCTTGTGATAAGCAGGTTCAATGGCATGAGCATAACGTGCCTGGCAGATGTGTTGGCGGCAAAGGTGCTGAATCCCGACGGGCCGTTCGACGTTATCGAGTTCGAGCAGGACAACCCAACGGTTGTCATCCCGCGGGCGGAGCTGGTTGCGGCCGACGCGATGATCAAGCAGGCGTACGGAATCCGTGAGCTTTCGCGTGTGGATCCGTAGGGAGGTGGAGAGGGCAAAGACGTGGGGTGGCTCTTGCTGGGCCGGCAATAGGATTTTGATCGGTTGGGTTGGTGTTTCACGTGGAACAGGGGGTGACAGAGGAGGTTCTTGAATCAGCGCGATCGCTAAGCGTTTCACGTGAAACATTTTTGGAAAAACCACAATCTTTTTTCTGGCAACGCGCCGCCAAGTGTGGTAGAACGCGCTAACCGGTGCCAATGCCGGTTCCAGCAGGCCGGCTGCGGCGTACAATACACACAAGTGATTGAAGGAGCATATCGCATGAGCAAAAGCCAAAAGTCCAGGCGCCCCCATCTCGGCAGGGGACTCGAATCCCTTCTCGGGCCGCTCACTCCCCTGCCGTCGGAATCTGCGCCGGCGAAGGAGGGCAAGCCCTTTCCCCCGGACAAGGCCCAGCAGCAGGCCGTCGGCATGGTCCCTGTCAAGGAGATCAAACCGAACCCCCATCAGCCCCGCACAACCTGGAATGACGAAGACCTTGCCGATCTTGCCGCGTCCATCACTGCAAATGGCGTCATACAGCCCATTTTGCTTCGGCAGAGCGGTAAGGGCTACGAAATTATTGCAGGCGAGCGCCGTCTCCGTGCGGCTGTATTAGCAGGCCTTGACACCATCCCCGCCATGGTGCGAGATGCCACCGATGCCCAGATGTTGGAGCTGGCGCTGGTCGAAAACATCCACCGCGCCGACCTCAACCCGCTCGAACGAGCCCAGGCCTACCAGAAGTATATTAGCACCTTTTCACTCAGCCAGAGCGAAGCGGCTCAGCACCTCGGCGAGGACAGATCTGTTATCGCTAACCACTTGCGGTTACTGGACTTGCCGTCCGAGATCAAGCAAATGCTCGTTGACGGCGCTCTCAGCATGGGCCATGCGCGGGCGCTCTTGGCACTGCCGACGGACGACCTGCGCCGCAAATTAGCGAACCGCGCAATGGCAGGGCGTTTGAGTGTGCGCGAAGTGGAGCGGTTGGTGCGGCTGAGCCTGGAGACGGAACGGCCTGGAAAGAAGCCTGTGGAAAAGGCGGCCAACATCCTGGACCTGGAAAAACGGCTCAGAGACAGCCTGGGGACGAAGGTGCGCATCGACACGTCGCGTCGCGGGCAGCGTGGGCGGATTGTGGTCGAGTACTATTCACTCGATGACTTCGAGCGAATCACGGAGAGAATGGGCATCGTGAAGGCTGAAGAGGTGTAGGCAGCAGGGGCTCGAGGCCGCCTTACGGGCAAGAAAAAGCCACACTGCGAGACTACAATGAGAACTTATCTGCTTGTTAAGTATTTACTTATCACGTGCATGTAGTGTGCGCAGGCACAGGTCGAATTACCGACAGGGATGCACGTTGACTATGCTGATCGACAACGTGGCGATTGAGCCGCTGTCAAAGTGGCAAGTCAGTAGTGTTAACGCCGTTTGAGGGGCGCAAGAGTCAGCGGCGCCCATCCGTCAAAGAGAGATTATGGGGCGTGGGCGGAGTGCGATAGTCCGAGGGCATATTCTGGATATAAACCAAGCAAATACAATTCTGGTTACTTGCGGGCCCGGCCTGGCGGATTTTCTCCAGCGGGAGATAGAAGCCCTTGGTTTTGCCGTTGAGAGCGTCCACCGCGGTGGGGTTGAGATAAAGGCAAGCTTCGTCGACGCGATGAAACTTAACCTGCATCTGCGAACCGCCTACAACGTGCTCTATCTGCTGAGGCAGTTTCCCTGCGACGGGCCGGATGAGTTGTACGAGGAGGTGGGAGCGGTCGCGTGGGAGGAGATTATCCCACCGAACGAATACATAAGCATCGTCGGACGTATTGACACGGCCAGCATTGATAACAGCATGTTTGCCTCGCTGAAGGTCAAAGATGCGATTGCCGACCGCATGGTCGAAAAGACGGGCGCCCGTCCGGACAGCGGCAAGGAAAAGCGGGCGATCGTCATCAATTTGTACTGGAGGGACGACCGTGCCTGGCTGTACCTGAATACGAGCGGCCTTAAACTGACCGATCGCGGCTACCGCAGGATACCGTTCAAGGCGCCGATGCGTGAGTCGCTTGCCGCAGGTCTAGTAATGGCAACGGGTTACGACGGTGCGGCGCCTCTGGTCAATCCGATGTGCGGCAGCGGAACCCTGGCTATCGAGGCGGCGCTGATTGCCGCCCGGAGGGCGCCGGGGCTGCTGCGAACGAACTTCGGGTTTACCCATCTTAACTGTTTCGACGAGGATCTCTGGCGTACGATTAGAAACGATGCGACCAAAGAGGGCAGGAAATTAGCGAAGAAGAATCGCCCGGCTCGCATCATTGCCACGGATATCAGCCCTGATGCTATCGTTGCCGCCCGAAAGAACGCCATGACCGCCGGCGTGGAGCATCTGATCGACTTTTCCGTCTGCGATTTTGCCGATACGACAGTCCCCGACGAAAAGGGCATTGTGGTTGTCAACCCCGAATACGGTGTGAGGTTGGGCGAGATGGGGCGTTTGGGTGGTATGTATAAGCGGCTGGGTGATTTCTTCAAGCAAAAATGTCCCGGCTGGACATGCTACATCTTTACTGGTAACCTGCCGTTAGCGAAGAAAGTTGGGCTGCGAACCAGCCGGCGAACCGCCTTTTTCAATGCTGACATCGAATGCCGGCTGCTCAAGTACGACATGTACCAAGGCCGGGGGCAAGAGTTTTGATAATTGTTTGGTGAGGGAAAAATGAAACGACGAGAATTTATCAGGTATGCGACGGGGTTTTCGGTTGGTTCGCTGTTTGGATTGGTCGGGTGCAATGCCGCGGGGCAGGGCATGTCAAAGCGGTCCCGGCCTAACGTGGTGTTTCTGCTTGCCGATCAGTGGCGGGCGCAGGCTGCCGGTTTTGCCGGCAATGCCGATGTGATCACACCCAACCTGGACCGGCTCGCCGCCGCCGGTATCAATTTTACTAACGCGGTTTCATGCTGTCCGGTGTGCAGTCCGTATCGCGGCAGCCTGATGACCGGACAGTATCCGCTGACGCACGGGGTGTTTGTGAACGATGTGCAGTTGAGCAACAAGGCCGTCTCGATCGCCCAGGCGTACAAGGCGGCGGGCTACGACACGGCCTATATCGGCAAGTGGCACCTGGACGGACGCGGGCGGAGCAATTTTACGCCGCCGGAGAGACGGCAGGGCTTTGAGTTCTGGCGGGCGCTGGAGTGCACGCATAACTACAATAACTCGATTTAGTACGCTGATAGCGATGTTAAACTCAAATGGGACGGCTATGATGCTATCGCCCAGACTCGCGCTGCACAGCGATATATCCGCAGCCACGCCGCGGGTAAGCCGTTTGCGCTGTTTGTATCGTGGGGGCCGCCGCACGCGCCGTACCACACCGCACCGTCAAAATACAAGGCGCTTTTTGAGGGCAGGGATATCAAGCTTCGACCCAACGTGCCTGAGAAGATGCGGGCCCGGGCAAAGAAAGATATCGCCGGGTACTATGCGCATATAGCGGCGCTGGACGATTGCGTGGGTTGGGTTAATGAGACGCTGAAAGAATGCGGGCTCCAGGATAATACGATTCTGGTCTTTACATCGGATCACGGGGATATGCTCTATTCGCAGGGCGGGCGAAAGAAGCAGCAGCCCTGGGACGAGTCGATCAAGGTGCCCTTCCTGATTCGGTACCCGGCAGTACTGGGAGCTGGGGGCAGCCGGCTCGATATGCCGTTTAACACCCCTGATATCATGCCCACACTCCTGGGTTTGAGCGGTATCGACGTGCCGGATACCGCCGAGGGTGAGGATTATTCGGGTGTCCTGACGGGCAGGGAAAAGGCCGGCAACGATGCGGCGCTGATTATGTGCCCGCAGCCGTTCGGGCAGTGGATCAGGCGCATCGGCGGCAGGGAGTTTCGCGGCGTCCGGACGCGGCGGTATACCTATACACGCGATTTGAACGGCCCCTGGCTGCTGTACGATAACGCCAAAGACCCGTATCAGATGAACAACCTGTGCAACAAAACCAAATACGCCCGGGTGCAAAAGCAAATGGAGGCGATCCTTGCCCGCAAGCTGAAGGAAACAAACGACCAATTCCTGTCGGGCCCCGAATACATCAAAAAATGGGGCTACGTAGTAGACAAAAACGGCACCGTGCCGTATACGAAGTAGATAATCATGCTGAAAGAAGTTTTTTCAAATCCGGGGAAGTCCGATAATTGACGGTTGGGCACAATTATCGTCGAAATTATGGCGAAAACCGGCTTTTTGGCGAAATCGCGTCTTCTAATTGCCGATTAAGCATATAATGAAACTGCCGGGCACTGGGCGCCCTTGCATGGGGCGCTGTTTTTTTGTACAATAGTCCCGATTTTCGTAAACCGACGGACTTTCAGAGTCGTAAGAGTTCTCATAAATGGGATCAACACTGAGCGATCTTGAAAAAAGTATCTTAGCCGTCCTTCAAAAGGGTCTTCCCTTGACGCTTACGCCGTATCGGGATATGGCCGGCGAGATCGGCATTGAGCCGGAGCAGTTGCTTGAAGTGCTGCGTCAATGGGACGCCGACGGCAAGCTTCGCCGCATCGGCGCGGTTGTCAGCCATGTCAAGGTGGGACTAAGTGCAGGTTCCATGGTCGTTTGGGAGGTTGAGCCGTCCCGGTCCGAGGAGGTGGGGAGGATTCTGGCGTCATTTGCCCAGGTTTCCCATGCCTACCAGAGACCGACTTCGCCGTCATGGCGGTACAACCTGTATACGATGGTTCACGGCGCCGATTCGGGCGAGGTGGATCGGACGGTGCGCCGGATGAGCAAGGCCTGCGGTGTCAAAACGTACTGTCAGCTGCACACAAAAAGAGAACTAAAGAAGGTCCCTCCAACGTATATCATGGACCGGTGAAGCGAGGGAGAAATCAGAATACAGAATTCCGTTCTGGTTTAATGAAGGAAGTGAAATGTTACAGTTGCCCTTGAATGAAAAACTTGTGTTTTATGCAGTGCTTGCCGTGTACATGCTTGCCGGCGGCGTTGCCGTTCGTCAATTGGCGGCCGGCGGGGAAAAATACAAGCGCCTGCTGACGGCGCTTATCGCATTGGGGGTGTCGCTGCAGTCGGTGATGCTGATCTTCCGTGCGGTATCGCTGGGCGCATTTCCGCTTACGGGGCTTTTCGAGTCGATGATCTTTCTGGGGATCACTTTCGGATTGGTGTATCTTTTCACGAGCATTGTCGTTTCGCAGATATGGTTCGGTTCTGCGATGACGTGGATCATGGTCTTGCTTGTGGTATTGAGCGCAAAAGTGGCGTCGCCTGTCGCCGGGAAGTACGAATCGGCGACGACGCCCTGGGGGATCGCTCACGGACTGGCGATGATACTGGGCGGGGCGATGATCGCATTTTCCACGGCTTCGGCATGGATGTATCTCCTGGCGAATAAAAGACTCAAACAAAAGCAAATCGGCAAGGTCTTAGGGCGCATGCCCAGCGTTGCCAAACTGCAAAAGATGAACGTGTTCGGTATTGAAGCGTGTTTTGTCCTTGTCAGCTTCGGCCTCTTTGTCGGCCTGGGGCTTGCGGCGATCGAGATTCGGATGGATGAAAAAACATGGTCGCAGTGGCTGATCGATCCCAGGACCGTGCTGATTTGTTTGGCGTGGCTGCTCCTGGCGGTCATGCTGATGCTGCGGTTCTTCGCCCGCCTGGGCGGCAGGGCAATTGCATACATGACCATAGTCGCGTTCTTCCTGATAATATTTGCGACGGTAGGCGTCGTTATGTTCTGTGGGACCATCCACGATTAGCATGAGGCGGATGCGTTTGTTATCGGGATGAAGGAAGAGTTGTAAGATGGAAATTTTCGTATTAGGGCTGAATCACAAGACCGCTCCTGTCTCCGTGAGGGAGCCCCTGGCGTTTGACGCCGATGACGCCGCCGCCGCCCTCAAAACGCTGAAGGCGAGATTCACCGATGCGGAGTTTGTGCTGCTGTCGACCTGCAACCGCGTGGAGTTGTACTGCGCCACCGACGAAAGGGGCGCCCCCGATGCGGATGATCTGATCGCTTTTCTTTCTGAGGATCGCCGCATAAAGGCCGACGCGTTCAGGGAGTATCTTTACCTGCGTTTCGGCGCCGAGGCGGCGAGCCACCTGTTGACCGTCAGTTCGAGTCTGGATAGTATGGTCGTGGGTGAATCACAGATCATCGCGCAGGTCAAGGAAAGCTACGTGCTTGCATGCAGCGTCAAGAGTGCGGGCAAGACCCTTAACAGGCTGTTTCATACGGCTTTTGCTGCGAGCAAGGAGATATACTCGAGCACCACGATAGCAAACCGTCGCGTCAGCGTCGCCGGCGTTGCTGTGGATCTGGCGAGGCAGCTTTTCGGCGACATCCCTTCGGCGAAGGTGGTTGTTATTGGCGCCGGCGAGATGGGTGAATTGTTAGTGGAGCATTTCAAGCATGTCAAATGCAATAATATTTTCGTTGTGAATCGCTCGTTTCAGCGGGCCGTTGACCTGGCGGCGGCGCATGATATCCAGGCCGACAAGTGGGAGAGCCTCGAGGGGCATCTGGCCGACGCCGATATTGTTGTTGCATCGGCGGGTGGACAGGACTATTTGTTCAGGAAGGATACCTTCCGAAAAGTTCTC
>QNBS01000025.1 GCA_003644175.1 Planctomycetota bacterium
GATGCCGCCGACTACGCCCGCGTGGCGTCGGCAAGGGCGATTTTGCTGAGCGAACAGGGCCCTGCCGATAAGGCCCTGGCGGTCCTGGTGCGTCAGATGCAGCAGAGCAAAAACGAGGTCGTGCGACATTACGCCGCCTGCGCATTAGAGGATATCGGCGAAAAGGCGCGCGGCGTGCTCGACGCCGTCAAGAAGGCCCAAAGCGACAAGTACGAGTATGTAAAGCGCGTAACCAACAGGATCGTGGCGAAACTGGACGCATAGCTCACATTCAAGCCGCAGGGTTGGGGCGAGTCGCTATTCTACTTCTGGAGCCAGATTCCGATTACTTTGTCGTCGGCCAGAGTGAAGGCCATGCCCTTTTCTTTGTATAGCAGTCTGTTGCCGCTGCGCCTCGTGGGCGGGCCGAATGCGTCTGTGATCCGGGCCTCGGTTGAGCCGATGCCGACTCCTTCTGCTGTCTTGAACTTGCACGCTTTTTCGAGTGCTTTTACGACGGCCGTATCCACGTTATTCGGGTTTCCGCAGGATATTGCAGAAATGATCTGTCGGTCCTTCGCCACGATTTCTATGCCTAACGACTTGTACATATAGGATATGCCGGTCGCGGCGACATCAGGTTTGCCTAAGATATCCTTCATCTGATCAACCGTCATCCCAAACTCCACCCCGCCGACACCGATCCCGGGACGAATGAGCAGATCATCAGATGATCCCTCGGCACTCACGCTTGAGGTTTGTGGCTGTCCCCCCTGAATAGTCATGGTTTCCTGCAGCTTGGCGCCTATTGCGGCGATCTCGAGGAGATGCTGTTTGGGCAGGGCGATCTGCAATGTGGCGGCGCCGTTGTCGACTTTTCCGGCAATGGCAATACAGCTCTCCGTCGGCATGTCCAGTTGGCTGAACATCCGGCCCATCATCTGGCCGCCGGGTATCGGCATGGCGCTCATCATTGCCCCCATCCCCGAAAGCAGCCGTATTACATTTACCGAAGCGACGAAATCGGTGGAGGCGGCGTTTGGAATCGCCGCCATCGCCGCCCTGATATCGCCGGTGGGAGAGGGGACCCTTCCGGAAAGCGCCTGATCGATCAGTTGGCGCATATCCTTATCGGCGTCGGGTCCGCCGGCGACGAGCATGAAACTGCCGGCGGCGGCGAACTTGAAGTTGAAGGCGGAGCCGGCGGAACCGAACATGGACTCAATCATCAGTTTTTCCTCTTCGCTCGCCTCCGGCGGCGCCTTCATGTTGAACCTGATGGCATGAATCTGCACTCCTTTATATGGTTGATCGGGCTCGGTAGCCAGCGTGGCGTCGAGGCCCATAGCTTTGTACATCTCGTTGGCTAACTGCAGTCCCGCGTTGACCTGGTCAAGGGCGGCCTTGGGATCGGGCGCATAGATGACTTCTTTTATGGTGAAAGGCGGCATGGCTTGAGCAAAGGAAAACGCAATCGCCACCTCCTGCCCCATGTTGTCGGCGATGTCGGCCATCATGGTCTTCCAGTTCCGTATCTGGGCCGGGGTCAGCGTATCGCCCATAGACTGGGTGAACAGGTCGATCATCGCGGTGTTCAGTTTCGTAAACAGCGGCTTATTCGTCTTGGCGACAAAGTTGACGGCGGCGGGACTATTAAGGAGACCCGCCAGTCGGTAGCCCGGCCTCATCGAGGGGTCTTTGACGAGCAGGCCGGCTAACTCGGAATTTGGCCTGGCCGCCAGTTTCAGGCTCAACCCAAGCGTGTCTGGCTCGGGCGTAATGTTAAGGCTCAGCGAGTCCAACTGTACGGCATATTGCTTAATGAAGTCGAGATATGCAACGGCCATCTTCGTATTGGCTTCGGAGACTCCCGGCTGAGCACCCGCCTGCGCCATCATCTCCTTAGCCTGGTCAAGCTGGTCAAAAGCCATGGGACCGAACAACTCGACTGCTTTTGCGATATTGACATAGCCCCAGACCGGGGTCGTCTTCGACTGGCGGGCTGTGGCGGCACTAAGACCGGCGGCGAACGAACTGGTCAGCAACTGCTTCCTGACAGCATCTGTTGACTCCGGCGACGCCGGTATTATCAGGGCGTGATTCGTTCCGGGCAGTTGGCTGTTTGGGATGCGTTGGCTAAACTCCGGGCCTGTTACGGGAATGAGCATCCCTACTGTAACCTCCGGCATCATGTCGGCGCCGGCATTGTCGCCCGGCAGAACCGTTGCAAAGACAGCGAAATCGCCCTGGGAGTTTACACCCTCCAGAGTGGGATTGCCCAACATTCCACCTAATTGCGCCTTTGCAAGCAACCCTACAGGAAACGGCGAGATTCCTGTGATATACTGATCGACGGCGCCCAATGTGGTGTCGAGGTTATTGATGCGAACACACGCCAGGCAATCGACGGGCAGGAGGTTTAGCAACTCATCTCCCGAGACGGCGAGGGTTTGGGCGGCAGCCGGGGGTGTTGGTGCGACGGTGGTTGTTTTGGCGGTTTCATCTTCGACTGCCTTTGTGGTGGCTGCGGCCGTGGTCTCCCGGACGGTTTTAGCGGGTGGCGTTTCCTTGCGGCCCGTTTTCTTCTCGCGGGCCATGCGCAGGATATCCCTGCCGACGCCTTCACCGGCGACCTGCCCGGTCGCACGGACGGAACTTTGCGGCATAACAACGGCAAGCAACAGGGCCAACAGGACGATTATAAGCGATTTGTGTCCGGACATACCCAATTCTCCTTTTCAAATCGAAAAAATGATTTTCTTAAGTAATGCATGCCAAATCGCAATTTTGCAGAAGCCTTAATCAAAAACTGTTTCCATCACCTGTATACGACGTCAGTCAGCGTCTTTTGTGACAGGCTAACTGAAAATTTTCAGCAGTTCGGGGTGAGTTTTTTTATTGGCGGCAAGAATTCGATATTGCCGGCCGGTATAGCTGTCCGGTTCCACGGGAAAGATGCTCTTGCCTTTTATGTCGGTCAGCACGCCGCCTGCCCTTTCGATGATGATCGCACCGGCGGCGATGTCCCATATCTTCGTTACCGTTGATATTGTGCCTATCAAGGCGCCTTTGGCGACATAGGCCAGATGCAGGGCGGTCGCGCCCAGATTGCGAAAACGCGTACGGTTCATGATTTCGTAAACGCCTTTTTTCATGTCCTCGTTGAAGTGGCTGTCGACACCGAAACCGGCAAACTCGGAGATGCCGTCTTTACCGACGGTGATTCTGGATGCGTTGAGTTGTGCTTCGGCGTCTTTGGCGGCTGTGTACATGGATTCGGTCGCCGGGTCGAAGATTACCCCTACGATCGGCTCGCCCTGGTGGAGGGCGGCGATGCTGACGGCAAAATCCAGCAGGCCGTGGGAATAATTATTGCTCCCGTCGATGGGGTCGACAATCCACCAGATTGGCTCGGCTGTCCGCGGCGGTTGAAAGAGCATCTTGCCGTCGGGTCCTTCTTCTGCAATGAAGCCGTGGTCCGGATAGGCTTCCTTGATCCGGCCCAGAATGATCTGCTGGCAGTTGATATCGGCCTGCGTAACGATTTCACCGCCATTTTTGACGGAGACCTTTGTGTACTTGATTTCCTCCATCGCACGCTGGCCCGCAAGCCGGGCGGCGACGATAGCTACTTCGAGCATTCGACTTATATCGCTGTGTTCAAGCGCCACATATTACCCTTTCAACTTGACAATTACCGGACAAGTCTCTATTGTATCGTAATAATGCCGCCGGTCCAACAGTCAAATTCCAGTAAAAAGCCGTCCAGACCGCCCGCCCGACAACGGGTCGTCGCCGGGGTGGTTTTTCTCGCGATTACGGCTGTTTTCGTATTCCTGGCTGCTGCGGCCGGGGGATGGGTGGATCCCGGTCGAATCCTCGGTCCCTGCGGGTTCAAGCAGTCCTTCGGCCTGCCGTGTATTGGGTGCTACATAACCCGCAGCGGCATGTTATTCGTTTCCGGACGGATATTCGAGGCCTTTTATATTCAGCCTGCCGGGGCGGTGTTTTGCTGTGCGGGAGTGCTGATCGCGATTTGTTCTTTACTTATAGCCGTTTTTGGAGTAAACTTCAGGTTTTTACAATGTCGCGTTAGCAAACGTACGATATGGCTTGTAGTGCTTGCCGTCGTTGTTGTTTTCTTGTGTGGCTGGGCGGTGACGCTTGCACGGGCATTTGCGGGCATCGCCGCGCGGTAAAGATTTCAAGGGATATGGATTATGAGTATCAGGATAACAGGTTGCCTTCTGGCGGTAATCGGGGCGGTGTGGTCCGGCGGCTGTAACGTTATCGGCTGGATGGGCAGCCCGACGGCCTATGAGAAAAAGGTCCCCGCCGAATACGATTTGCACCGCACAGAATCCCGGATTCTGGTCTTTGTCGACCAGGCCCGGAGCAGCAGTGTCGGCTTTCGTGTACGGAGCGCATTAGATGTAGCGGTCGCCGGCAACCTCGCCGGCAAGGTCGGCGTAGACAAGAATAACATTATTGCGACCGTGGACTATACGCCTTCACATGTTCAAGCGTACGCGGGACTTTCACCGGCGCAGATCGGTCAAAAGGCCGGCGCCGATCTCGTGCTGTATATTCGAATAGACAAATACGAAATCGAGCAGTTGGACAGGCGGGGTTATTTTAGCGGTCGCCTCGTTACGCGCAGTGTGCTTGTGGATGTCGGTTCGGCAAAGGTCCTCTGGCCCGCCTCGCAGGAGGCCAGGCTTAACAGAATCAAGGTGGAGTTGGAGACCGGCGGCAGGGAGGCTGCTTTGGATCGTCTGATGTCGGGAAGCGCACATTGCATCACGAGGTATTTTTACGACTGCCCCGGCCCCCTGTTCAGATGGGGCGACGAGCAGAAGGAATTTGATTTCGACAACTTGAAATAGCAGACTCCTCGGTGTCGGCCGGAGAGCCCGACACCGGTTGATTTTTAAGTGAGTTGCTGAGGTTTTGCAGACTGTATGGAAGGGAAAGCCCGGAATGTACAAGATATTAATCACGGACAAGCTTGCCCGGGAGGGCATTGACTTATTGAACCGGATCGAAGGTGTCGAGCCGGTGGTCAGGACCGGCATCGGCGCCGAGGAATTGACTGAGATTATAGGCGACTATGACGGCCTGATCATTCGCAGCGGAACAAAGGTCACGGCCGACGTGTTGGCTAAACCCGGCAAACTCAAGGGCATCGCCCGCGCCGGCGTCGGCGTTGACAACATCGACATTGCCGAAGCGACCCGAAAAGGCATTCTTGTGATGAATACGCCGGGAGGCAACACTTTAAGCGCCGCCGAACACACGATGGCCCTGATTTTAGCGATGAGTCGCAACGTAGTGGGCGCCTGCACCAGTCTCAAGGCCGGCGCCTGGGACCGCAAGAAATACATGGGCAATCAGCTCAACGGCAAGATTTTAGGCGTGATCGGCCTGGGGCGGATCGGCATGGCCGTTGTGAAGATGGCCCTGGGTTTCAATATGCGGATATTAGGCTACGACCCGTTCGCCGTGCCGAGGGAAGCCGAGGAATTGGGTCTTGAGATAACCGACAATCTCGAACGTATCTACAGCCAGGCCGATTACATAAGCGTCCATGTCCCGAGGAACGAGCAGACGCTGAACATGATATCGACCGAACAATTCAAGATGATGAAACCGACGGTGCGAATTGTCAATTGCGCCCGCGGCGGCATCATCAACGAAGACGATCTTTACGATGCGCTCAAGAGCGGCGCGATAGCCGGCGCAGCGCTTGACGTCTTCACCAAGGAGCCGCCCGAGAACACGCGATTTTCCGACCTGGATAACTGTCTTGTCACGCCGCACCTTGGCGCCAGCACCGCCGAAGCACAGATAGAAGTGGCTGTCGAGGCGGCGCAGATTCTTGCCGATGCGATCAAGGGCGGCCCGATCAAGAACGCACTCAATGCGCCGTCGATGGGAGCAAAAGCGCCGCCGATCGTCGGTCAGTATTCCGAACTCGCCCGGCGGATAGGCAGCGTGATGAGCACGATCACGACCGGCCATGTCAAGGGCATCCATGTCCAGTACCGCGGCGCCATCGCCGACGTGTCGGTGGCGATGGTGACAGCCTCTTTTGCGATCGGCTTGCTGCAGAAGCATTTTGACTTGCCGGTGAACATCGTCAATGTGGGCGTCCTCGCCAGGGAGCGCGGCATCAGCATCGACGAGACGAAGAATCCCGAGGCCCAGGATGTGGCTTCCAGCTTCATGGCGACCGTCGTTACCGACAAGGTCAGCCGGACCATTCGCGGCACGGTCTTTGGCGAGAATCTGCTGCGGATAATCGAGATAGACGGCTTCAATGTCGAAGTGACCCCCGCCGGCAAGATGCTGGTTATCTTCGACGACGACAAGCCCAGCGACATCGGATGCGTCGGAGGCGTATGCGGCAAGCACGGGATCAACATCAGCACGATGGGTGTGGGTCAAAAAGCACAGGAACATAAAGCGATTCTGGCGGTGAGCCTTGACAAGGAACCCGGCGCAGAAGCGGTAAAGGAGTTGCAGTCGCTGGAGTTTGTCAATGAGATTTACGTCTGCAAATTGGACTGACGCTAAAACCGCGCGAAAAGGATTTCACAAAACATGAAGAATCTGCCATTGCCGAGGATTGACCGAAACAGCCGGCTTCACGAGCATCTTCAAAGATACTGCCGATTGGCGCCGGGCGAGATATGGCGGGACCCCGAAGGAAAACACAGGATAGGCTGTCTCGATGCGACCGACGAGGCCCGGATAAGCCGATTGATGGCCGGCGCCAAAGCGACCCTTGCGATCCATGACCCGCCGTACAACATGGTCGCTTTCGACAGCGCCGAACCCGCCGGGTTTATCGCCTGGTGCAGCCGATGGATCGATTGTACCGATTTGGCGCTTGACGAGGACGGTTCGCTCTATGTCTGGCTCGGCGCCGACCAGAACGATCACTTTCAGCCTCTTGCGGATTTTATGATCATGATGCGATCAAAACCTTTCCGGTCGCGAAGCTTCATAACCATGCGAAATCAGCGGGGGTACGGCACGCAGAAAAACTGGATGGCGGTCAGGCAGGAGTTGCTCTATTACACAAGGGGCAATCCCGTCTTCAATATCGACGCCGCCTATACCGATATTCCGAAGATTTTGCGCGGCTATTACAAGGACATCGACGGCAAAACGACCGAGAACCTCCAGCGAAGTAAATCGAAGAATATAAGGGCCGGCAACGTCTGGGTGGATATTCAGCAGGTGTTCTACCGGATGGATGAAAACGTCAACGGCTGCTATGCCCAGAAGCCGATAAAGAGCTGCGAAAGGATAATCAGGGCAAGCTCGAATCCGCAGGATGTGATTGTCGACTTCTTCTGTCATTCGGGCGCGGCCTTGATTGCTTGCGAGTTGCTTTCCCGCAGGTGTTTTGCTGTTGACATTGACCCTGTTTTCTGTGAGATTGCGATCCGGCGTCTGGAGCATTTCAGACGCACGGGAAAAACCGGCTGGCAGAACGGCAATCCGTTCGAAGCGGAATTAGCCGAAGATAAGGTAGTTCAGATTTCGTAGTGTGGGTGGTGGAATCGGTTGGCGCCGTTATCTACGAACTACAAACTCTGAACTACGTCAGTAAGGAGTTTTTTGTATGGCGGTCAGGAAGGTTAAAAAGAGCAGGCAGATGAGTTTCGCTTTTGCCGATGATGCGTCGGGCAAGACGAAAAAGAAGAAGGCGACCGGGGCCGGCGCCGCAAAGAAGAAGTCGGCCAGGAAGCCCTCCGCCAAAAAGACTGCCGGAAAGAAGGCTGCGAAAAAGACCCCGAAAAAGGCCCCGAAAAAGACTGCCGCCAAACGCACCACAAGCGGCGCACCGCCCAAGGCCGGGCGTCGTCGCCGCGCGCCCAGGGCGGCAACCGCCGAGTCCATGGCCGCCAAACAGCGGGATATCAGCGTCAGCGAGTTCTTTGCAAAGAACAGGCATCTGTTGGGCTTTGACAATCCGCGAAAGGCGCTGCTTACCGCCGTCAAGGAAGCGGTGGACAATTCATTGGACGCCTGCGAAGAGGCCCATATCCTGCCGGAGCTGTCGATTACGATAAAGGCCGTTAAAGATTCCGACAACAAGTACATCCTGAACGTGACCGACAACGGACCGGGGATCGTAAAGAGCCAGGTGCCCAATATATTCGCCCGGCTGCTCTACGGCAGCAAGTTTCACATCCTCAAGATGAGCCGCGGCCAGCAGGGTATCGGCATCAGCGCCGCCGGCATGTATGGGTTGCTGACCACAGGCGAACCCGTCCAGATTATTACGCGAACCAGCCCGGGGAAACCTGCCCAGCATTACCACGTGCAGATAGACACCTCGCGAAATAAGCCGGATGTGGTAAAGGACGAGGAATGCGATTTTGACCTGCCGCGGGGAACGAGTGTCACGATTACCCTCGAGGGGCGCTATCAAAAAGGCAAGCAGTCGGTTGACGAGTATATTTCCCAGACCGCTATGGCCAACCCTCACGCAACGATTATCTACAACGCGCCGGACGGCCAGACTCACGAGTTTCCGGCGACCAGCAAGGAGCTTCCGTTCATTCCCGTGGAAATCAAGCCCCATCCCTACGGCGTCGAGATTGGCATTCTCTTCAAAATGGCAAGAGACAGCTCGTCCAAAACACTGTCGGAGTTTTTGCGCAAGGAGTTTTCGCGTGTCAGTCCCGGCCTGGCCGCCAGGATAGCCAAGACCGCCGGGCTGTCTGCTCGAATGTGGATCAGCAAGATCACCCTCAAGCAGACCGAAGCCCTGCACAAGGCGATCAACGAGACAAAGATAAGGGCCCCTTCCGGTGATTGTATCGGACCGATCGGCGAGGAAAAGCTCGAAGGCGGTCTGAGGCGCGTTGTCGATGCACAGTTCTATACAAGCTGCACGCGAAGGCCGTCGGTGTACAGGGGAAATCCCTTTCTTATCGAGGCGGCGATGGCCTACGGGTTTAAGGGCGACGGCAACGGCAACGGAAAAAAGCCCGATGACAACGACAAGGAACCGCTGATGCGCCTTTCGCGAATCGCCAACCGTGTGCCGCTGCTGTATCAGCAGTCCGGCTGTGCGATATACAAAGCGGTGCTCGAAACAAACTGGCGCAGTTACGGACTCAGCCAGAGCAGAGGCGCTCTTCCGCGGGGCCGGCTCATGCTCATGGTGCATATCGCGTCGGTCTGGGTGCCGTTTACCTCCGAGAGCAAGGAGGCGATAGCGCACTACCCGGAGATCATCAAGGAGATCAAATTGGCGGTGCGCGAGTGCGGACGAAAACTCGGCATACATGTCAGGAGGCAGAAGCGGATAAGGGATGAGATGGTTAAACGCAGCTATATTGAGACGTATCTACCGGCTATCGGAGAAGCCCTTCGCGATATTCTGAGCCTCAAGGAAAAGCAGGTTGCCACGGTTGTCGACAGGCTCAAGGACACGCTCGAAAGATCAAGGAAAATGTGAGGAAAACATGGCGCGAGAACTTATCCTCAGCATAAGCGGAATGCGCGGCGTTATAGGAGAGAATCTGTCACCTGAGATTGCAGCGGCTTACGGGTGCGCCTTCGGGACGTTTTTGAAGGGCAGGGCGCAGCCGGGCGCCAAACTTGCCGTCTGTATCGGCAGAGACTCGCGACCATCGGGCCAGATGCTGTTTTCGGCCGTGGCGGGCGGGCTTTGCTCCGTGGGCGTCGATGTCATAGACCTGTCAATCGTCAGCACGCCGGGCGTCGGCATTATGCTGAGGCGCTTGCGGTGTGCAGGCGGCGTGGTGATAACAGCCTCTCACAACCCCGTCGAGTACAACGGCATAAAGCTGCTGTTAGGCAACGGCATTGCCCCGCCGCGCCCGCTTGCCGAGAAAATAACAGCCATTTATTTCGACAGAGCATTCGAACTTTGCGATTCTCTGGCGTGCGGACATGTTACGTCCAACGATGAGACCGACGCCGTCCATGTCGAAAAGGTGCTGGCGATCATTGACGCCGATTCCATCGCCCGGAATAAATTCAAGGTTGTTCTGGACAGCGTAAACGGCGCCGGCGCCGGCGTTGGGCGCAAACTGCTGGCGCAATTGGGCTGTGATGTTGTCGCGATGAACGCCGAGCCGACGGGTGTGTTTGCGCACACTCCCGAGCCGACGGCGGAGAATCTCGGCGACCTTTGCGAGAAGGTAAAGCAGGCCGCCGCCGATATCGGTTTTGCACAGGATCCCGACGCCGACAGGCTGGCGATAGCCGACGAAAAGGGGAGCTATATCGGCGAGGAATACACGTTGGCTCTGGCGGCAAAGCACGTTTTCAGCAAACGCACCGGCGCCGCCGCCGCCAATCTGTCCACGTCGAGAATGATCGACGACGTCGCCACAGCCGCCGGAGGCCGGGTCATTCGCACACCCGTCGGGGAGGCTAACGTCGCAGAAGCCATGATAAAAAACGACTGCATCATCGGCGGCGAAGGAAACGGCGGGGTCATCGACCTGCGCGTCGGTCCGATACGCGACAGCCTCGTGGCGATGGCGATGGTCTTGCAGCTTATGGCGGATACGAAAAAAACGATCAGCGAGCTTGTCGAAGATATCGGCGGCTATCACATGGTCAAGACGAAATTCGCCGCCGATGAGCAACAGGCGAACGCGATTATCGCCAGGTTCAGAGACATTTTCGCCGATGCTAAGATCGACACAAGCGACGGCTGCCGGTTTGACTTCGACGACGGATGGGTGCATCTGCGAACCCGCAACACCGAGCCGATCATGAGGGCTATCGTCGAGACGCAGACCGCCGATGCGGCCGCTAAATATCTCCAGGCCGTCGAGAAGATTCGCGGCGAGTTGCCTTAGATTCAACCGCCTCCGGCGGAACTCTGTGGCTAATACAAATTCGATCAGGTTGATATGAGAGATTCAAAAACACAGGCGGCCGGCAGACAGATCGCCAACGTTACCTATGTCGGGGTGGCGACGAACATCACCCTGGCGGTTGTCAAGTCGCTGGTGGGGCTGCTCACCGGCTCGATGGCCCTTCTTGCAGACGGCATTCACTCCGTTTCCGACACCGCCACCGACGTCGTCGTCCTGTTGGGCGTCCAGCTCGGCGCCAGGGAGCCGGATCCGGAGCATCCCTACGGTCACGGACGCATGGAGACCTTTGCCGCGGTGATTGTGGCGCTCGTACTGGTTGCCGTCGGCGCGGTCATGATCCGGCAGGCGTCTCTGGCAATCGCCCAGTCGGCTTCTGCTGAGGGCCCCATCGAAGCGTTGCCCGCCTCGGTTTTATGGGTGGCTCTCGTATCTGTCGCAGCCAAGGAACTGCTCTACCGCGTTACCCGCAAGATCGCCGTCGCCACGGGCAGTTCGGCGCTCTATGCCAACGCCTGGCATCATCGAAGCGACGCATTCAGTTCGGTGGCTGTTGTTATCGGTTTTGTCGCGATGAAGTTCGGCTATGCCCACGGCGACGGCGTGGCGACGATTGCGGTTGGGTTGATGATTATCCTTGTCGCGGTCAAGATAATCGAAGGCTGCCTGCATGAGTTTGCCGAGCGCGCCGTCGACAGCGGCACGATGGAGCAGATAAAACAGATAATCGGCGCCGAGCAAAGGATCCGACAGTGGCACAAACTGCGAACGCGATGCGCGGGCCGAGAGATATTCATGGACCTGCACATCCTCGTCGACCCGCAACTGAACATCACCGAAGCCCACGAAATAGCCGAGTCCCTCGAGAATACCATGCACGCCCAGATGACCCGGCCCGTAAACATAACGGTGCATATCGAGCCCGACCAACCCCAACTGCGAAAATAACCGCAGCCGACTACCGCTCAATCTGATCCCTCATCGGCGTCAATCGCCATCGGGTCTTGTCGGCACGTTCCAGCACGAAAGGTCCGTTCAGTACCCGGCCCGCCAGATTCAGATCAATCCTGTCGGCGGTTTCATTTGCCGAATGATACACGCCGCTGTCGGCTATCCCGACACGTCCGGCGCCGTTTTGGACCGGACCCTGGTATGTAAGAAACCTGAGCGGATGGTCGGATATCCTCGTCGCCTCGGCGGGATGGACGGTGATTTGGGCCGGAGGCATCTTTAACCGCCAGGTCAAAAGGATCTCGTCGACCTCCAGCATAAGGTCCCAGTGAACGTCATCACCCCGGCGGTGCTCTTGAATAACGAAACGTTTCGGCATGTCTTTATCGTGCGAGTTCATCAGGCAAAACAGTCTGTTTTTTCCCGAACAGATACCCTTAAGGGTAGTAAATGCCCGCGTTGAAAATTGTAATTGCTTATTTGTAAGCAACTTACCGCGAACAAAACGGGAATTTTCAATCGCGATCAGTATAAAACGGGATTCATGCCCGGTACATGTCAACCGAGCACATCACACCCGCAAAAAAATACGCCTGGAGAGATTCGAACCCCCAACCTTCGGTTCCGTAGACCGATGCTCTATCCAATTGAGCTACAGGCGCTTAAATAGTTGACCCGCTGAAATATAGCAGATTGCCACGGGCGCTGTCAAGGGCCTTTTACGCCCCAAAGGTCAATAATAAAGTATGGACGATTACCGAATGTGGTGTTGCCCAATGCGGGAGAATCTGGTATATTGGGCCTGGTGAATATGCCGAAATATACTGATTTTATTCCAAAAAAGGAGCCTGATGATGAACAGTCAAACCCGTCGCGATTTTCTTAAAGTCTCCGTTGCGTCTTCTGTAGCCCTTGCAGCCGGATGCGCGGCAACACCCCTGGTCGGGCATAAACCCGGCGACAAAATGAAGTTAGGGCTGGTTACGTATCAGTGGGGAAAGGACTGGGACCTGCCCACACTGATCGCCAACTGCAAAAAGACCGGCTTTGAAGGTGTGGAGCTCCGAGTGGATCACGCGCATAAGGTTTCCCCCAAACTGACTGCCGCCGAGCGTAAGGCCGTTAAAAAGCAGTTTGCCAGGAGCAAGATAACGCTCGTGGGGATGGGCTGTAACTGGGCCTTCCACGATACCGACCCGGCCAGGGTCGCCGCCAACATCGAAGGCGCAAAGGCCTACGCCAGGCTAAGCGGCGACTGCGGCGGCAGCGGCGTCAAGGTCAAGCCCAATGCCCTGCCCAAGGGCGTGTCCGTCGCTAAAACCTGCGAGCAGATCGGCAAGTCTCTGAATGTTGTGGGCAAGTACGCCGCCAAGTATAAGCAGGAGATTCGCGTGGAAGTGCACGGCGGCGGTACGAGCGAATTGCCGGTGATGAAGCAGATTTTCGATCATGTCACAGAACCAAACGTGGGCGTCTGCTGGAACTGCAACGACCAGGACCTCAACGGCAAGGGCCTGAAGTACAACTTCAACCTCGTGAAAAAACGTTTCGGAAACACGGTGCATGTGCGCGAGTTCAATATCGGCGACTATCCCTACCAGGAGCTTATCGATTTGTTCGTGGCGATGGATTACAAGGGCTGGATCCTGCTGGAGGCCCGCACAAAACCCAAAGACCGCATCGCCGCAATGATCGAGCAGCGCGAAGTCTTCGAAAAGATGGTCAAGAACGCCCAGGCAAAACTGCCGTCATAACCGAAAATAAGCTATTCTGGTAGAATAAATCCCAGCATGTCTGCTGCTGCTTTTATCGTAAGCCCTCTTCTGGACCGAAGTTAGCTGGTTTTTGTGACGCGCGGGATTGGGGCGGGGATTGTATCCTCCACGGGCCCTCCTTAGGCGGGTAAACTCCCTTCGGGATGTTCCATATTGTGGACTGTAGATGGCTGGAATTTAGGTGTGCGCACTTTGCGCGCAACTTCGACGCATGGCTCGGACAAATGAGCGATTCTTCGCCCTTTAAGAAGACCTATTGGCTCTGCTATTTGGCAGAATTGGTCTGTTTAGTCGTTAGCCGGTAGTCGGTAGTCCGGGGTCAAGGGGGTCGTTTCTTTTGGCTTTTGCGTAGCGGCTTCTGTTGTAAGTCAGTTCGGTTATTAAGGTTGGCGGGGAATTGGGTTTGTTTTTCGTAAATGGTGGATTCCCGCTTGGTACGTGTTTAGCCGGGTTTGGTTGTTAGGGACAGGTTTGGGGCGAGATATCCTGCGAAGTCCGTCATTCGCTGGCGGCATGTGGCGCCTATGCTTGCTAAAATCTGGCA
>QNBS01000026.1 GCA_003644175.1 Planctomycetota bacterium
ATCACAACCTTGCCTGTGTAATCGGACAGTTTCACCGTCGCCAGGTCGTTGTCCAGAACTTCAAAGTCCGGCGCCTTGTCCCCTGCTTCGATATCGTTTCCCTGAAGGGTCAAAACGTTGCCCTTCATCGTTACCACACCTGTTCGCGTTTTCATTTTCAGATCCCTTTCACAGCCTGATATTATTGTGGTTTCAACCCGCACCCGACGCCACATCCGCCCCGCCAAAATGATCCGCCGGGAAGCCGCCCCATTTTGTACCTGCGGAGTATAAATCGGCCAGAGCCGCCGGCATCTTGACCACAATCAGAAGTTTACCGCCTCCAGTTCGAAATGCGCCTGCCCATGCCCGCAGGCGGGACATGCGTTCGGCGCATCGGTTCCTTCGTGGACGTATCCGCAGTTTCTGCAAATCCAGCGAACGGGGGCCGGGCGAGAGAAGACTTTGCCTTCTTCGACGTTCCTGAGCAAGGTCAGATATCGGTCCCTGTGGCGTTCCTCGGCAACAGCAATGCTCCTGAACTGGGCTGCGATTTCCTTAAAGCCTTCGTCTTCGGCGACTTTTGCAAAACCGGGATACATTTCGGTGGTTTCGTAGTCCTCGCCCGCCGCCGCAGCTTTGAGATTTTGCGCGGTCGTGCCTATGACCCCGGCGGGAAATGCCGCGCTTACCATTGCGTCGCCGCCTGCCAGCAGTTTGAAAAGACTCTTGGCGTGGGCCTTTTCCTGATCGGCGGTTTCTGTGAAAATCGCCATAATCTGTTCATAACCTTCCTTCTTCGCCTGACTGGCAAAGTAGGTGTACTTGTTACGGGCCTGGGACTCGCCCGCAAAGGCGGTTAGAATGTTTTTCTCTGTCTGACTTCCCTTTAGTTCCACTGAACATACCTCACTTTCTTCAAGAAATTATTGTAAAAACACATGGCTCTCAACACGAAAGCCTTTTCCTGCTATGAACCCAGGCTGTCCGCTGCCGTCACCGCAACGCCTTTGCAGCAATGATTCGCTGGACGATTCTGCTGCTGACATACGATCTTCCACTCAGGACCAGCCGAATCGCCTTGATGACGTTTTCAGAGGCCTCATCTTTTGCGATATAACCGGCGGCGCCGGCGCGAAATGCGCGTCTGGCATAGGCCGGGTCATCATGAATCGTAAGCATAATCACCGGAAGATCAGGATAGAGAGACTTGATCTTTTCGGTCAGTTGGATGCCGTTCATCCCTTCGATGGAGATATCCATGATTACAAGGTCCACCGGCGCCGTGGCGAGAATCTTAATTGCTTCGACGGCGTTTTGCGCCCCGCCGCATACGTCAAGCCCCTTCTCCCCGCAGATAAGCCGCGTAAGTCCCTCTCGCACAACCGCATGATCATCCACAATCATTATCTGTTTCCTGCCCGGCGCGGGCTTGTTCCTGTCGTTTTCAGTCATCACAACACCACCGGTATTTTTTTCTATAACGCACACTGGCCCTCCGGCTCCGCATACACGCTTCACTGTGAAGCGACAGCGGCGTCTTGCCACCTCTTATAATACACCAATATAGTCCTACTTGGAAGAAATGGTTCGCCAAAACCATCGGGGCCGAGGATGGATTTGGCATAAGGCGAAGCACTATTGTTGCGTAGGGGAAACTACCGTCGGAGCCTTTATGCCGTCTATGACTGGCTGCCGACCCACTGGACGGCGTATTGCAGCAGGCCGGCGGCATCGTCAAGCTCCAGTTTGAACTTGATGTGGGCCCGATAGGTCTCTATCGTTTTGATGCTGAGGTGCAGCATTTCGGCTATCTTGCGGGTTCCGTACCCCTGGCCTATCAATCGGAAGACCTCCAGTTCCCGGTCGCTCAGGCTGTTGACCGACGGCGACCTGGTTTTCGCAGTGCCGCCGAGGAATGATCGCACTATGCGATCGGACATGCACTCGCTTACATAAACCTGCCCCGCAAGGACCTTGCCTATGGCCTCGATTACATTCTCCGTCGCTTCCTGTTTCATGATGTATCCTCTTGCTCCGGCCCGGAGGACACGCTCTGCATACAGCGATTCATCATGTATCGATATGACCAGCATCGGGAGATTCGGATACCGCGATTTGATATTCTTGATCAGTTCCAGCCCTCCCAACTCGCCTAACGTAAGGTCGATTGTGACCAGATCAGGCTTGAGCTTGCCGATTTGCTCCATCGCCTCCCGACCGTCGGCGGCCTGGGCGCAGACTTCCATATCCTCCTGCTGATTGATAAGCGCAGCCAACCCCTGTCGCACTATCGGATGATCATCCACAATGATTATCTTTGATACGCCGGCCGGCCGGCGCCCCGAATGCGGTTTCTTTGTCATGAATTGGCTCCCGATTCTCTTTTCTTACTGGGTTGTTCCACCGGACACCGACAACTGACAATTGTTCCGCCGTCGGCGCCTCTGCTTATATCGACGGACCCACCCATCGCCTGGGCGCGATAGGCCATGATGCGCAATCCCATGCCTGTGGTGTCGTCCGCCGACAAGGAAAAATCCTTGCCGTCGGAGGCAATTGCCAGCCGATACGCCTCGTCATCGGCCCCAAGCGAGATATCGATCTGCTTTGACTGTCCGTGCTTGATGGCGTTGGTAATAGCTTCCTGGGTGATTCGATAGAGGTTTATTCCGATAGCCGGATCCTCTATCTGGATATCGGCGTCGGGCGTGAATGTGCAGTCGATGCCGAAGAGGTCCCGCGTGGATGCGGTCAGCATTTCCAGTGCCGGGACAAGACCGCCGGATTCGACATCGACCGGCTGCAATCCCCTCGACAGGCTGCGCGTCTGGTCGATTGCCTCATTGATCAGGCGCGTGATCTGGGCGGCTTCTGCGCTGTGCGCGGCGGAGGCGCCGTCAAGTTTACGTTGCAGCACCTTGCTCATGATGGCCGCGCCGGTCAACTGCTGCCCGAGGCTGTCGTGAAGCTGGCGCCCGATGCGCCTCTGCTCCCTTTCGCTGATATCGAGCAGTTCCTGTTCGAGCCGTTTGCGGTCGTCGATCTCAGAGGTCAGTTTTATATTGGTTTGCCTAAGTTGGCCCGTTCGTTCCTGCACAAGCTCTTCCAGTCGCTGGTGCTGTTTTTCCAGCGCCTCCTGTGCCCGATCTCGCTCTCGGACATGCAGCGCGATGCGTCGTCCCGCCCCGGCGATGCCCGCCATTCCGAGCAGCCATATCAGACTATGGCCCGCCACCATAGAAAAAACATGCTTCCGCGCCACCGCCCGCAGCGGCGCCATCGGCACTGAAACACTGATGCCGCCGCGGATGTCGCCGACCCTATAGCCCTGCTCGGTATGACATTGGAGGCAGCCTTCTTCGGTAACAAGCGGCCCCATAAACCGCAGGTACTCCTGGCCGTCCATCATCTCCAGCGAGCTTACCTCCGTTACCTCCGGCAGCCCGGTCTTTAGAGTCTCAAGCGCATCGGTTTCCCAGTCGTCGGCGGCATTGTTCGGGTTGACCGGATTAAGACTGGTGATCTTGCCCTTCAGTCCGTAGCTGACCGCTCCCAGCGCATGAACCTGTCGCGTCATATACGCCGGGTTCACCAGGGTCAACCGCCGGCCGGACGGCGTAGTGATATCGCGTTCCGGCATGTGGGACAGGTGTTTATTAGGCGGTGTCTCGTCGGTGGCGGGCACATATACGCCCCCGTGGCCGGCGGCCCACCGGCGATATACCAGATCCTTCTCGAACGCGGATTGTGCTTCAAGGCGTGCAGATTCAAACATTTCCACTGCATGTCGAAACAGGGTCCAGGCCAGCACCCCGCCCACAAGAATCGTCCAAAGCCCCATCAAAACAAGGATATGAACCTTCAGCCCCCCAAAACCCATATGAGCCTTCCTGCGATCAGTCATTCTGCAATACCACCTTACCAACGCAAATCGTCCACCACATGATAACAGAAGCCATCGCCCGATGCAACGCAGTTTCTTCGAAGAAGCAGCCAGGCCGGCGACGGAGCGTCAAATCAGTGGGTGCTGCCCTTTTTGCTGAAGATTGCCCAGCCTAAGATGCCCAGCAAGACGACTGCGGCTATATTGCCGAGGGCCGATGGCGCCATTTCGTGGGCCTGGGCCTGGACGTCGGCGGCAAGATCGGGGAAGAACCTGTCGAGGAACAGGCCTGCCGCCATCGCCGAACCTGCGACGGTGGCGAGATAAGTCAGTGCGGTTCGCTTGCCTAATGAGGCCCATATTGTGGTAAATGCCGCAGCGTTGGTGGCCGGACCCGTCATCAGAAACACTAATGCCGCACCGGGACTTACGCCCTTGCTGATTAAGGCGACGGCCACCGGAACCGACGCGGTGGCGCAGACATATACCGGTATGCCCAGGAGCATCATGACGATCATCGCGAGTATTCCGCCGCCGAGGACCGGGGCGAAGAAATCCTCCGGGATTACCGCCGCTATTACCGCCGCGATGAGAAGACCGACGAGCATCGACTTGCCTATGTCGCGGGGCAAGGTCGCAAAGCCATAGCGAAGAACCCGGATGATTTTCGGCGACTTATCCTTATCGGCACAACAGGCGTCGTTGCACTGGGCGCTCTGCTGCGGGCCTTTGTCCGGGTCAACCACAGTTACCATCGCCCCGCCGACCAGGCCTGTTACAAGGGCGGCGACGGGCCGGAAGATTGCATACACAGGCCCGAGAAGGCCGTATGTAACGAGGATGCTGTCGACGCCGGTCTGGGGCGTGGAGAGCAGAAACGCGATTGCCGCGCCCTTGCTTGCGCCGTGCTTGCGAAGCGACATGGTAACGGGTATCACGCCGCAAGAGCACAACGGCAGCGGTATGCCGAAGAGGGACGCCTTGAGGAGCGGCCAAATCCCGTGGCCGCCCAGGTGGCGTTCGACAAATTCCGGCGAGATGAATACTGAAAGAACGCCGGCAACAAGGAACCCGAAGAGCAGGTACGGGCTCATCTGAGTCAGCGTAGCCCAGAATGCGATGCGAAATTCATCCATTATTCACCATTAACTGCCTTCCTTAACTCCCGCCAATTGTCGCAGCCTGAGACCATTCCCACGCGGCACAGGGCAAAATCATACTTCACCGGGTCGGCCGGTTCGATTTCGGCAAAACCGCTCGTTACTTCTACTGCCGTTTTAATGGATATGTTCTTTCTGTTATGCAGGTTCAGGACACGTGATATTCTGGACATGTGCGCATCCATGGGCACGAGCAGTCCGGCCTTATCGACGGATTTCCACAGGCCTGTGTCGATATTATCGTCCCGAACCATCCATCGCAGGAACAGATTGAGCCGCTTGGCGGCGCTGCCGCCGGCAGGATCGCTTATCAGGTATTTAAGCCCCCTGCCGACAAGGCCGTTGTTATCCCGGGCATGCCGCTGCAGTAGCCAATTGCAAAAATCCGACAGGGCGCCGATTATGTTTGCATCGCCGGCGCGATAGCCGCGAAGGAAGTATTGCTCAAGGCTGCCGGAATCTTCGAGAACTTTTTTGAGCAGTTCGCACAAGTCCGATATGTCGTCGCCGGTATTGAACCTGTGCCTGAAGTCCTGCAATTCCTTCCGCCCGTTCTTGTCGAAGCGGCGAACAAACGCCGCCGGGCTTTTGCCCATTTTGCCAAGGAGCCTGTCAAGACTCTTTTCAATCTGCCCGACCCTGCCGTAAGCCAAAACCGCGGCCAGAAAACCGGCGATTTCCATATCCGCCGGGTCGCTGTAGCGGTAAACAAACTGCAGCGGATCGGGCTTTATCAGCTCACGCCGGTTGTATCGCCGGTACAACGCGTCGAGCGTATCGTGCAGAGACAGCAGCCTTGAGGCGCCGTCATTAGTCATTGACCGGTTCGAATTCGTCTTTGCCGACTCCGCAATCGGGGCATATCCAGTCATCCGGCAGATCCTCAAAGGCCGTGCCCGGTTCGACGCCTCCGGCGGGATCGCCGGCCTGGGGGTCATAGATATATCCGCACATCAAACATCTGTACTTTTGCATCTCTTTGACTCCTTGCTTCGATTCAGTTTCGGGTTTCTTCGCTATATAAGTTGCCGCAGTCCGCGGCGTCCTGCCGCCTTTAACATCTCGGTAGTAATTGTATGTCATTGGTGTTTCACCCGCGTCGATTGTCTGGCAGGCTATAACCCTGCCAATAAAGAGTGTATGTGTTTCGACATCAATTGCCTCGGTAACTTCGGCCTCGATAAATCCCACCGTATTGTCCAACACGATCGGGGGCCCGGTTATGCCGATTTTATAATTAACCTTCTGGAATTTATCAAAATCCCTGCCACTCCTGTAACCGAACCTGCCCATAAATTCCAAAGGTGTCTTTTCAGCAAGGATAGAAACAACAAAAACTGTGCTTTTGGCAATATACTCGTGCGTCAAATTCTCTTTGTTGACACTAATCGCTATTACCGGCGGCTCAGGTGTCAATTGAAAAACCGTATTCACGATACAGCCATTGATCTTGCCGTTTCTTTTCGAGCTGACAATGCACATCCCGTAACTCAAATTAAACAGCGATTCTAAATCTAACATCTGCTTCTCCACGCCAACATCTTGACCTGCTTTGTCATTTCTCGGCTGCGATCGGAATGACAATGCAGGTCTTTTTACACCAGCAGAGTTCCGCCTGCGGCGGATTAGCCCACCACGCCCGCTTCCTTGTGCTTTGCCGATATCTTGTCCGCCAGGTCCTCCAGTGCGATATAATCTTCGTCTTTTGGCAGGCCCTTGACCACAACCGGATCGAGCAGTTCGACCTTGAGGTTTGACAGCATTCCCGTCAACTGCTCCGGCATCTTGCCGCCCCATCCGTATGACCCGATGATGCCGGCAAATCGCACCTTGGGCCTGAGCGCATTGGTCAGAATCGCCGCATACGCCGCCGCCGGATGCGCCCCGGCAAGCACCGTAGGCGAGCCGATAACCACAGTCGCGGCGTCCACCAGGGCTATCGCAAGCTTGCCGATATCCACATTCGTCAGATTGAACTGTCCGACCACGATATCCCGCTCTGAAAGGGCCTCGACGAAATGGGCGACCATCCGCCGCGTGCTGTCGTGCATCGATACGTATGCAACGACGACCTCATTTTTCACCTCGTCGCCGGCCCAGTCTTTATAGGCGTCGATTATGAACTCCGGCCTGTCGTAGATAGGTCCGTGGCTGGTCGCAATGACATCAACGGCAAGGTCGGCGATCTTCGCAAGATTATTGGCGATCGGCTTCCTAAACGGCATCATGATCTCGGCGTAGTAGCGCTTCGCCGCCTCGTAAGCCTGTCCCTCATCGGCAACAAACAGGCTGCTCGAGGCCAGATGCGACCCGAAAAAATCGCATGTAAAAAGGATTTTATCCTCCGCCAGGTACGTGCTCATCGTCTCCGGCCAGTGAACCCACGGTGTGTAGATGAATTGCAGTGTCTTGTCGCCCAACGACAGCTTTTCGCCGTCGGCGACAGTGATAAATCGGTCCTCGGCAATCTCGAGGTGATCGACAAGCATAGCTTTGCACCTGGGATTCGTCACCACTTTGGCCTCCGGATAAAGCAGCAGCACGTCCGGTATCGAGCCGGAGTGGTCCTGTTCGGCGTGGTGCGAGACAATATAGTCCAGCTTGTCGACGCCGAGCCTGACCAGGTGGTCGATGAGCACCTCGGTCTTCGTCGGGTCCACAGTGTCAAGCAGCACCGTCTTTTCGCTGCCCTTAATAAGATATGCGTTATAACTCGTCCCGTCCGGCAGAGGAATCAGTTCATCGAACAGACGCCTGTCCCAATCGATCGCCCCTGCAGAATACACGTTTTGCTTCATCTCTTTCATACAAATCCCCTTTCGTCGCAGCCGCCATATAGCAAAGAATCGTCCCAATCTGTCGGCAACTTGATATCTACCGACAGTCAATGGCATCCGGCTCACAGCAAATCCGGGCCTGCGCACAGACGGGCCGCATACCCACAAAGTGTAATACTTATATGCCCGCCGCCGGCCTGTCAAGGCTATTATCTCTGCACAGCTTCCCATTCTTGACAGTTCAAAGCGAATTTGCTAAGATTACCGGCGTCCTGCGGAGGCAATTATGTTTTTTAGACGCTTAAATGGGAAATCAAAATGCAAGTATATAAGGCTAAACAGCCCAGGCAAAATCGATTACTTATACACTGTGTGTTTATGTTTGTTTTTCTGCTGTTAATCCCGCCGGCGACGGCAAATGATAAAACGGAAACTTTGCAAAAAGCAGTTGAGGGCCCAATGAGTGTTTCGGCAAAACCATTAGTCGGAGCGTATTACTATCCCTGGTATCAGGATAGGGGATGGTTTGGAAGGAATCCCTGGAGAAAGGCCATGCGGCAGCACCTTAAGTACCCACAGGAACCTAAAAGCGGACTATATAATTCTCGCGATCCAAAGGTCGTCGCCGACCATATCGAACAAAGTATTAGAGGCGGTATTTCATTCTGGGCGGTCAGTTGGTGGGGGCCCGGCGGCTTCAAAGATGATACATTCAAGAATCATATCTTAAAGCATCCTGATTCGTCAAAATTGAAATATGCAATTCTTTACGAAAGCACCGGACGAATGAGAAGCTTTAAGAATCCCGATTACCGCAGATGGATCGGCGACCTGAAATACCTTAAGAAAAATTATTTCGACGACCCTCGCTATTTAAAGATCAATGGCAGGTGCGTTGTTTTCGTTTACTTATCAAGAGAATATTTCCGCAATAAGGGGCAGAATGCTCTTAGGCAGATGCGTGATAAATTCCCCGAGATATACCTTGTCGGAGATGATGTGTACTTTGGCGATGATTCCGCCGGAGGTTACAAAGCTGAATGGGCCAGGAATTTCGATGCGGTAACCGCCTATGATGTTTACGGCCAGTCCATCGGCAAATTGGGCGGGACACATAAAGCGATCGAATTCCTTGCAAAGAATTATCGACAAGCCAAAAAAGCGGCCAATAGCGTTGGAACGGCGTTTATACCTGCAATAGCGCCGGGTTATAACGATACGGCCGTGCGAAGGGGGCATCCCGGCAGGGCTCGCTATTTTACAGATATTGATAATTCGGAAGAAGGCGATATCTTCCGCGAAATGATCCGCCAGGCGGCACTGCCCAATATCGACCCGTCGTGTAATAATATCATAATGGTAACCAGTTTTAACGAATGGTATGAGGACAGCCAGATCGAGGCGACCGCCGGAACATCTCCAGCGAGCAGCACAGACGATTCCAGAAGCGGCAGTTACTATACAGGCGGCCGGAGATACGTTGACTATGGGTATCTCTATCTTGATATTTTGAAAGAAGAGATACTAAAAAGCAAACAAGAATAACTACAAGGAAGCCAACCTCTTCAATCACTCTATTCTACAGTAGCATCAGGTGTTTTGCGTATACTGCCCCTGGGTCCTTTTCCACCGTTGACATTGGATGGATCGTATCCGGCATCTGAAGTGAGTAGAATTTTATCCAGCTTTGTTCCATCCTCATCCATCCATACATTTATAGTATGAAATCCGATGGATGAAATGGAAATAAAGGCGCCCTGTTTATCTTTGGTGGCTTTACTCCAGACATAATTTGATGTTGAAGGGCCAAATTCAATCTTATCCGATGAAGAGACGGCTTTACCGTCGATCCCCACATGAACCGAATTATCGGAAATATTGCCTTTTGCTCTTATCCAGACATGGTAATTCCCTGCGCGGGTAAAGTTAATCCTGTAATCCAGCTTTGGCGAATCCTTTAATGGATCATATTCGGCAAACTTCGCATCTTTTTCCACGCCGTCATTTGGAAGCGCCTGCAGACATTTGCCTCCTGCTGCGTCGCTTTCCGAAATAACAGCCCATCTGTGCCCCCCCTGCCGAAGGGATGTATCGTAATTCTCAGCTTCCAGACATACCATTCCATCCGGTTCCTGTGCAAATCTCTTTAAGAGTTTGGGGGGTGTAAAGGTATAATGGTATAAAACACCTTCATCACCTCCGACAATTACTTCATTATCACTGGACACATCAATATATTCAATTTGCCGATTGGCTTGTTGCGCTTGTACGTATCCGATCATTGACCAGTCATCGCGTCGCCAAACACGCATGATGCCATCTATGATACTGCCGGTAAATAGATATTGACCATCAGCGCTCCACTTGAGCGCTTCAATAGCAGCATTTTCGTCAGGATCATCCCCTGGCAAAGAAAGGACGTTGCCGCCATGGACCAGCTCTTTTACCGTGGCCCCGGTTTTGGTATCAACGATGCGGCAAAATTGGCCTCTCGAGCCTACTGCATACAGTTTAGCATCTGGCGAAAAATAAACTCTCTTTGCGCTCCCTCCGATCACGCCCCGGTGGATTACAGACCAATCGGATACATTGATCAGACGCATATCCCCTTTTTTGCCATGACCTGCACACGAAACCAGGTACTTGCCATCATAGCTAAAGTCGAGATTATTTACTTCACCAAGATCATGCGCATAGGTATGCACTTTTTTAAAGTCAGGCAGACTGTAAATCCATACTTCATTATCAGCTGCTGTGGCCAGCCACTTATTATCAGGGGAGAAATCGGCACAGTCGACACTCTTGCCGGGTGCAAAATGATGTACCAATGTATATGTCCTGGCATCCCATACTTTGAGGCCTTCATCATTAATGCCAGTGTAAAAATATTTCCGGTCAAAGGAATAGCCAACCGCATTCATTTTACCGGCTTTCATAAATATCGTATTGTTCATTTGGATATGTTTGACTTGATTGACAAATTCACCGGTTTGGCGTATATAGATCTTGGCCGTTGCATGATTATCACTGGCAATGATAAAATAGTTGTCTTTAGAAAACTCGCATCCATCAATTTGCCCCACGGTACCCAAATGGTCGACATTGATTTTCCTAATAAGCGAAAACATCTCATCCTGACCAAAGGTCAATTGTGTAAATAACACGAATACAACGATACCAATACTCATCTTCCTGATTATTAACATACCTGTATCCTCTAAAAATAATTAAGGTCAGAACCCTTTATTGGGTCTCGTCTATCTCGCCCGGGCTATCCGACCGGAACCGGCCTTGTCGAGCGCCTCCAGGAGCGCTCGCCGGACCGATACCTCCGGATAATCCGCCGCTAATGTGCGAAGCTGCGCTGAATGCTCGGGGCCGCACAGCAAGGCCAGCGACCCTGCCGCGGCATGGCGCACGCTGAGTGCATTGTCGAAATCCTTGACCACATCGAACAATGTCGCAACGGCCTTTACGTCCCCGATTCGCCCAAGGGCGTCGGCTGCGGCCGCACGATAAAACGGCGTCATCGCCTTGTAAACGAATACATTCGGCTGGTCCTCAAGACCGAAACTTGCTTCGGTCGCATCATCTTTCAGACACGAAACCAGCATCTCGACGGAGCCGGCGTCCCGGAGTTTTCCCAGACATCGACCAAGATAGAAACACACCCACGAACGCTTTCGCGAAGGCGCCATCGCCCGATATCGCTCAAACGCCCGGCGTATCGGCGCTGCATACCGTGCATCGGTGCAGACAACCGACACAAGCTCGGCCGCCCTTGATTCGGGATCATGCGGCTTGACCGATACCGCCGGCGGCGAGGCCGCTGCCGCCGCCTTCAAATCGTCGGCAGGCTCAAAATCCGTATCGCCTAACGCCGCAAGGCACGCTTCCATTACCGAACCGCCAAGCCCGCTTCGATTGACAACGCGGGCGGTGAGATTTTCGTAGGCATCGGTCTCATAAAGAAGCCCCCTGTCGGTATCGATCGGAACCGCCCGCAGCGCCGCTAACACTCCCGGCCGCCCCACCGTCGTTTCCATCGAGTCAAACGCCTCTAATATGCGATAGTGCAGCACCGACGAATGACAGCCCATAAGCCATGTATGATCGCCGCTCCAGTGCGTATACTGCCAGAAGTCCAGCAGTTTCGGCAACGCCTCTGTCAGCACACCTTGTGCCGCAGGCGTCCCGATCCGACCCAGCGCCTCAGCCGCCGCCGCGGCCAGATGCACGGGCTTCTGCTGCCAGCCCAACTCATGAAGATCAGCAGCCTTGCCCGGATCCTTGCGCATATTCTCCTTGAAAATCTCCGTCAAAACCCCCACCGCTTCTGCATCCTGCAGCGACCCCAACGCCCGCATCGCGGCTATCGCAATTCGCTGATTCTCGTTATGATGTTCCTGGAGATACGCCCGAAGCGCAGCCTTGCCCGCCGCCCCGCCGATGTGCCCTAACGTCTCGGCAGCCGAATGCACCTGCGCGGCATCGGCATTGCCGAGCCTGTCAATCAAACCCTTCTCGATAGTCTCCCAGTCATTATTAGCCAGATACGCACGCCAGCGTGCAGCGCCCTTTTGCGAACGCTCGGCGTCAAAGGCGTCAAAATCAATCGCCCCGCCGGTCAGATGCTCCAGCGCCACATGCCCCGCCTGCCGGACAAAGGGCTCGGCGTCTCCCAATGCATCCAGCAGCCCCCCTACCGCTCGCCGATCACCGCAGCCGGCCAGTGCAAGCGCCGCATTCATCCGAACCTGGCACGATGCTTCCTTCAAAGCACTCACTAAAGGCCCGGCCGCCCTTCTATCCCGCAGGATGGCTAACTGCCGCGCTGCGGCTATCTTTCGCCCTTTTTCGGCACTGTCTAAAAGACCGCAAAAACGCGCAACATCCGCACCCCGACCGCCCCCCCAACGAGCATCCGTTTCATAAAGTGTAATCGCGCCGGCCTCCCGAAAGCGGTCAAACTGCAGATTCAATACGCCCCCGTTGCCCGCGTTGTTGGCGCGGTAGCGGTGCGGCGGCGCATCACCCATCAGACGCACGGGCCCAAAACGCGCTGCAATCGGATTGACCGCCTCGGCCGGCGCAGCCGTGCGGCGATTATGGCATCCCACACACGACAGCCTCTCGCCCGGCCGAACATACAGCCAACTCGTTTCGTTGATCACACTTCGCCCTTCGGCATCGACAAGCTGTATCGCAAGCGCGCGATCGGCAGGAACCTCCACATAAAACGAGCCGTCCGGCGCCAAAGGCGCCGTGCCCAACTCAATACCTTCGACACCGATATGAGCGAATCGGTGCTTGGCGCTCCGCAGCGTAAAGGGACGACCCTCCAGAATGCGAACCGCCTTGATACGCGACAGATCGGCATTGGTCTGCTTGGTCGCAAAAACGCTTTGACACAATAGAAAACCCGTCTTGTCCGGCCGCCTTGCGGCGCTTGGCATGATGTGGCTCGCAATCACGCTCGCCCGACGACGCGCCCCCAGGTAGGCAACCGAATGAATCTTCTCCTGCGAATATATCCGTGCGATCTTGCCCAACTCCAGATCAAGCACGCCGATCCAGTTGCGACCTGACGACGTACACAGCAATCGGCCGTCCGGCAGCGGCGCAATATCGTAGGGAACATAGCTAATCTGCGCCTTTTCAAAACTCCGACCCCCCGAATCGAAAGACCCCGACAGCACAACCCCATAGTTGGAAATCGCCGCCACCCGCCCGTCCGGCAGCGGGGCCGGACTGCCGAAACCGTTTCGCCGAAGCCATGACGAATTCCGCTCGGCCGCAAAAGCCGGATCGAACCCGATCGCCCCGCGATCGGCGCCTAAGATAACCATCCCGCCCGTACCGTCCGGGCGAACCTGCTGGATCCGCGTCTCCACCTTGGCCCGTTCGAAAAAATTGTCCGCCCGTATCATCACAACCGAACCGTCGGCGGCGACCCTGGGCTCCCGGTCGGCCACAATGTGATACGTCAACGGCTCGATGCCCGTCCCGTCGGCGTTCATCGCAAAAAGCGACGAGGCAAGATTGCCGTGGTATTCGTCGCGACTGCCGATACGCGTGGAACTGAATACAATGCGCCCGTCGGCAAGCTCAGCCGGATCATAGTCATGGAACGGCCCGTCGGTAATCGCCCGGAGATTCGAGCCGTCGGCGTCTATTCGATAGATATGGAAGAATTTTCCGCCGTCCGGAACCATTGAAAAGTAGATCGTTTTGCCGTCATAAGACACTGTC
>QNBS01000027.1 GCA_003644175.1 Planctomycetota bacterium
ATATTCGCATCATCCGGAGTCTGGATTTCTCGCAGAACGCCCTGGGCGGGGCCTGCCGAATCTGGCGGGCCTTGAAAAAGGCCGACGCCGATATTTATATTATCAAGACAATATCGGTGGGCGTACCGTTAGTGAGGCGGTTTTGCCGTCGGTATCAGCGTAAATTCGTGTACAGAACCGCCCATCAGGACGAGTGCGACGGGACCTGCCTGAAACAGCATCCCATTCTGGGCAGGATGTTTATCAGGGCTCTGCGACAGGCCGATATTGTCTTTGCCCAGAACCAATCCGATGCCGAAAACCTCAAGCGTCTGCACGGAATTGACGCATCGGCGGTTGGCAATGCCCACAGGCTGCCGGACATGATTGGGACGACCGACAGAGACATGATATTGTGGGTGGCCCGATCTGCCGCCTTCAAGCAGCCGGAGGTTTTCCTGGAGCTGGCCGGGCGGTTTCCGGACGAAAAATTCGTCATGATCTGTCAACGGGCAACGGAAAAATCGAATTATGAATTGCTCCGGGAACATGCCGCCAAAATCCCGAACCTGGAATTTGTCCGGCGCGTGCCCTTCCATGAGATCGATTCATATTTCCGGCGAGCGAAGGTCTTTGTAAATACCAGCGTCGCCGAGGGTTTTGCCAATACGTTTATCCAGGCCTGCAAGTGGGCCGTGCCGGTTTTGACGCTGGCGGCCAATCCGGACGGTTTTCCGGATCGATACGATTGCGGCAGGTGCGCCGGCGGAAACACCGACAAACTCGTCGAGGCGCTTGAGTTTTTGCTCGAAGATAATCGGTATCTCGAAACCGGCATCAGAGCCAGGCATTACGCCGAACAGAATCACGATATCACGAAAATCGTCAATCGCTACAAAGAGGCGTTCGAACGACTCGTATGATTCGGATTCCGGAGACAACAGCCAATGTGTGGCATCGCAGGATTCAACTGGGAAGATAAAGATAAGATTCGGCAATTAGCCGATTTGCTCTCACACAGGGGGCCCGAACAGCAGGGATATCATGTAGCCGACGGCATTTCATTAGGTCATAAGCGCCTGTGCATTCTCGACCTGTCCGAAAAGGGAACCCAGCCGATTTACAACGAAGACGGCTCTGTCTGCATCGTATATAACGGCGAGACCTACAACTTCGCCGAGTTGCGAAAGGAACTCGAAACATTCGGCCGCCGGTTTGTTTCAAAGACCGATACGGAGGTCGTCCTGCACGGCTATGAACAATGGGGAACGGACGTTCTCAAGAAAATGAACGGCCAGTTTGCCTTGTGCATACACGACAAAAACCAAAACCGACTCATCCTCGCACGGGACCGCCTCGGAATCAAGCCGCTCTACTATTATAACAAAGACGGACGATTCATTTTCGGTTCCGAACTGAAAGTACTGCTGAAAAGCGATATCGAAAAAACGATTGACTCCCGATCCCTCAATCATTACATGCTCTTTGGCTATGTCCCGAGCGGCTGCAGCATTTTGCAGGATGTCAAACAACTGCCGCCGGCCCATTACCTCGTATTTGACTTGAATGAAAATCGCATCCAATGCCGCGAACGTTTCTGGCGGCTGCAGTATGACAAATCGTCCGAAGTTGCCGACGATGAGATGGTCCTTCGCATAAGAGAACTTCTGGATACGAGTGTCCGCCGCCGACTGATAAGCGATGTCCCCCTCGGAGCGTTTCTCTCCGGAGGCGTAGACAGCTCCATCCTCGTGGCCATCATGCGAAAATATGTCAAAGAGCTGAGGACATTTTCAATTAAATTCGACTACGCCGATTTCAACGAATCGTCCTGGGCCCAAATCGTATCGCAAAAGTTCGATACGATACATCATGAAATCGCCTTCAATGCCGGCGACGTTTGCGATTTGATACCCAACCTCGTGCATTTCTACGATGAGCCTTTTGCCGATTATTCCATGATCCCGACATACCTCGTTTCAAAGGTCGCCCGAGACTACGTAACCGTAAGTTTATCCGGCGCCGGAGGCGACGAATTGTTCGGCGGGTATCCGCGATACACCGAGTTTCCCATCCTCAAAAAGCTAAACCACATGCCGTTTGCACTGAAGAGAGCGGCCGATCTGGCGATCAGGACGACTAATCTTTTGCTCAAAAACGACAAACTCAACAAACTGCGTTGTTTTCTCGCTGACCCGCTCGACGACACTTATCTGTACCTGATGCTCTTTAGTTACATGTTCAGGGACACCGGCGAGCAGGTGTCTCGACTGGACGAATTTTCGGAATTCAGTCGCTATTTTTGCCATGGCGACGATATGACGAATCTCATGTGTTTCGATCTGAACGAATACCTCCCGGCCGACCTTTTTACAAAAGAAGATCGCGCCTCCATGGCCGTCAGCCTCGAAACAAGGGTGCCTTTCCTGGACCATGAACTCGTCGAATATGCCGCCACATTGCCGACAACCGCAAAAATCAGAAACCGTGAGAAAAAATACATACTCAAAAAAGCCTACGAAAACGACCTGCCCAAAGAGATCCTGCAGCGAAAAAAACAGGGCTTCGGCGTTCCCCTTGTCCATTACTTTCGCGATGAGTTGAAGGATTTTGCGTACCGGACAATATTCGAGTTTGACGAATACGAATACTACGACAAGAGCGAAATCAGAAAATACTGGGACCGGCATCAGGCAAAGCGTTCCGATTACTCGCGCATCTTCTGGACGATCATCATGTTCAACCTGTGGCACAGGGAATGGCTCAAATGAAGCCGGGCGCAGTTTGCCCCGTCAAAGCTGCTGCCTGCTCCGCACAGGCCGCTTCCGCAGGCCGAGTAATCGCACAATCCTGGATATCATGCGGCAGCCGGCGGCCGTGGTTCTCGGAAATGCCGCAAAGAGCCGCATAAACGCCTTGTACCAGCCGCCCAACAGATCGCCAAACTGCCCGATCATCGCCCGAACCTCCCGGCCGCGCGCCTCAAACAGCATAGACCGCATCCATCGCCGCAGGAGATAGGTCGCACACGGCCTAAAGTCCGCCAGCCTGCCGTGTTGCCGTGCTAATTCCAGATGCCGTTGAATCAGGTCGCATGATATGTCGCTGTCGGTGTACTTGCGTATGATGCTGCCCTCGACATCAAGATGGTATATCGCCAGAGGCTCGGCCAGATACCCGATCTTCGGCCGGCGGTACGCTATCCGCCACCACATGTCATAATCATTGCCCCGCAACTGACCCGGCCGAAACAGGCCCGCCTCACACAGAACATCACGCCGAATGAGCATGGTTCCCGTCCAGCCATCCAGACTCCTGGGCAGCGCGCCGAAGTAGTCATCTGAGTATTCTTTGCCCGAAAGCAACTCTCTTGCCTTAGCCGGTTCGAAGTATGGCGCCCTGCGATCCTTCGTGCAGACGCAGCAGATATAATTGCCTGTTGTCCAGACGAGATCGCCGTTGCGCACGAGATGTTCGGTCTGTAGTTTGAGCTTTTCCGGCAGCCACTCGTCGTCGGCGTCGAGAAATGCGATCCATTCGCCGGTCGCCGCGTCAATGCCTGTATTCCTTGCAACGCTCGCACCGGCATTGTCCTGACGTATGTACTTAACGCCCGATTCGTACCGTGCGACGACTTCGGCGGTATCGTCCGTCGAGCCGTCGTCGACGACAATGATCTCATCGGCGAGGCGACTCTGGGCAAGAACGCTGTCGATCGCCCGCGCAATATATGCGCCGGCGTTATAAGCCGGTATAACAACGCTTATTGTGTATTCATTCTTATTCATAACAAGAGTTTTGCAAAAGCCTTGTCATAAATCAATCAGAAGTTTCCTGAGCCGCTCGCCTAAGACTCTGGAATCAAAATGCTCCTTTGCAACCGCCCTGCCGGCGATGCCGATATCCTGCGCCTTGCCGCGGTCGGCCAGCAGCCGCTCCATTGCGCAGGTTATGGCGCCCGGCGAATCGGGTTCGATGAGAAGGGCATTTTCGCCGTCGGTCAGATACCGGCTCACATCACTCACATCCGAGGCGATTACCGGCCTGCCCGTCGCCAGATACTCGCCCAACTTGAACGGAAAACCGGTATCGGCAAACGCCGAAGCAGTTCTCGTCATGCAAAGGACATCGCTTGCGTTGAGTTCTCTGTAAAAATCCTCGTCAGGCAGATATCCTTTGTAGAGTATCTTTTCTCGATGCGCCGAGGCGGCGATTATGCCCAGAATTGCGTCCATATCTTCTTTGCCGCCTTTGCCCGTGAGCACCAGATTGACGTTGTCATGCCGGCCGCAAAGATCCTCGAAGGCGGCGATCAGATTCTCCACGCCGTCTTTGTCGGCGAACGTTCCGCCGTAAAAAAAGCGGACAGGATCATGAAACGGCTGCGCTGAAGAACTGAAATTGTCAAAGTCCACCGAGATCGGATAGTTGATCACATCGAAACGTCCCTTTGCAATCCGCGCCACTCTTTGCTCGAGATGTTTTGACACGACCAGAACCGCATCGGCGAACATTCGCAGCGTCCCGAAAAACGCTCTCTGCGAGAAATACCTCAAGCGGGCAAACACATCGGTTGCGCTTTTCAGATAGGCGATGTCCTCTACAATGTCGAACACCATCTTATAACCCAGCAGCCTGGCGACAATGAGCATCGGCATATTGTCCGTACTCGGATAGCCGAACACATAGAGAGCATTTTTGCAGTCTTTCCTGCGATTATTCCTGATGTGGGCCATGCCGTCGATGAAGTACTTCGGGCCCTTTACAATCGCACTAATACCCGACCTGATACCGCCCCCGATCGTCACATATTCGACGCCCTTATGCACGCCGCACGGTTCGCTGTCGGCCAGTCTGGCGCGACCCTGCCGAAGAACAAGGACCCTTACCTCAACGCCGTCGCACCCCTTGAGATAATCAATGGAATTCTGCAGTCTCCTGGTCGCCGCCATGCCATGCGGATAATGCCCATGCGCCATAAAGATTATGTTTAACCTGTCGACCTTACCTGCCATCTTCTCAAATCCCGAACAACCATCAATTCGCAAGACATATATCGTCAACATGCTACAGGCATTGCATAAATTATGAAACAAAAAAGCATACGCCCCAAATGGCAAATAGCCGCCGGCTGGATTGCTGGATTGCCGGATTGGCCGACAAGAAAAATATACCGAAGAGCGACACCTGCATGTGAAGTTTGCGATTGCCTCTATTCCAAACGCATTTCAGTTAGAAGCAACACTTTTTTTGTTTTTTTTGCGATTTTTTTTGCCTCGCGCCTTGTCCGACCGTCAGCCGGATGAGGGACGCTGTTATCGCAAGAAGAGTTGTGAGGGTGCATATGTATGAAATACCCCATATTCGCAGGATTTTACGGTGCATATCAGGCGTTCCCCGCTCGTTGACCGCCTTTTTCAGCATGGAAAGCCGCCGCGGAAGCAGCATCCGCAGGATCAAGAGCAATATCTTCCACCAGGCAAGACCCGCTTTACGCCAGTACTCGACCGCCCCCCCGCCCGTCCGCCGGCGTTTTTTAAGAAGCGCCCTGAGACCGCGGGCCGGATGGATCACGACTGCATCCGCCGAGTAAACCAGCCTGAAACCGTTCTGAATCGCTCTATTGGACCACTGGAAATCACCGCCGGATTCTACATCGTCGGGGAAAAGCCCGATCTCTTCAAAAACGTATCTGTGAACGAACAAGTTTCCGGCGCCCGTCCCTTTTCCCTCTCTGATTGAATTTTCGAAATCAAAATGAGTAACCGCATCATACATTTCAGCGGCGGCTCTGCGGGGCGAGAGACTGAACTCAACTTTTGCCCCGACGAGGTCTGCCCCTGGTCCAAGAAGCCTCTCGACGCCTTTGGCTATCCACTGTTTGTCGGCAAGACAGTCGGAGTCGATAAATGCAAGAACGTCATGTCCTGCACTGTTGATTCCCCGGTTCCTGGAGGCGTAAGAGCTTTGAATCTCCTTCTCTTCCAGCAATGTAACGGGATATCGCCGGACGATCTCTCTGGTCCGGTCCGTCGAATTGTTGTCAACGATGATTATCTCAAGCAGATCACGCCGATAGTCCTGATTCAACAGGGATTCTATAAGTGGGGCGATATGTTCGGCGTCGTTGTAAACCGGAACGATTACTGAAACACCGACCAGATTCTCCTGCGGTTTGTTCTGCATGTTCTCTGCTTCCTAAGACGGCTTCAAACGGGCCCACGGAGCCTTGCTGAACCTGTGAATCTCATGTTAATCACGGTGCTTCCGTATTCCTTCCTTGAACTGATCATGCCAGAGTCCCGGCCCCGGAAACCAGGACTTTATAAAAGTGGTTGTCCTGTAATACGGCGAGTACAGGTGGCCGAACCTGCGAAGAATATCCCGAACGACACGTCCTCTTTTTTCAGTCAGGAATACATGTATCCACCAACCTAACATGCGAGCGGCACAGGGCTTAAACTCGTCAAACGCCCCCTTATTACGTGCCAAATCCAGATGCCGCTCGATGAACGCTGAGATTATTTCAGGGTCTCTGTATCTCTTGACGATGCTGCCGGGAACATCCCTGTGGGCCACTGCAAGCGGCTCGGTGATGCAGCCGAGCGGCGACATGGAATACGCAACTCTCAACCACATATCATAATCATTAATTCGCAACTGCCCCGGCGCAAAAAGCCCCGCTGCAAACAGCGCATCGCGTTTGACAAGAATAGTGTCTGTGCAACCTGTTGCATAGGCCTGGTATGCATGGAAGTATGTTTTGAAGTATTCCTTTTTTCCGAGTATGGCTTTTGCTTTTATCAGCCGCTCGCCTTTTAGGTCGTTTTCCCGGCGGTCGGTGTCGCAAAAGCATCGAATAAAGTTGCCCGTTGTCCACACCAATTCCGGGTTTCGCCGGAGGTGCTCGGTTTGCAGTTCCAGTTTTTGCGCCAGCCATTCGTCGTCGGCGTCGAGAAAGGCGATCCATTCGCTCGTTGCCGCCTCGATGCCCGTGTTGCGTGCGACGCTTGCGCCGGCGTTTTCCTGTCGGATGAAGCGTATCTTATCGCCGTAACCCTGCGCAACATCGGCGGTATTGTCCGCAGAGCCGTCGTCCACGACGATGATCTCCTCGGCCGGCCGAGTCTGGGCTAAGACACTGTCAATCGCCCGACCGAGATACTCGCCGGCGTTATACGCGGGTATGACTACACTAACGGTAATGCTCATTTCATCCGTTCAAAAGGGCCGGCGCCAACGCCTCAGCGAATCAGATTCAGAATATCATTGTACGTCAGCCACAGGAACACCGCACCTAAAAACGCCATGCCCGCATAGCTGATGATCTCCTGGGCCTTCGGGCTGATCGGGCCGCCCCTGACCTTTTCGATAACCAAAAGCACGATCACGCCGCCGTCGACGATCGGCAGCGGCAGCAGATTCATCACCGCGATACACGAGCTGATCAGGCCCAGGAAATAGATATAGTCGGCAATCGACTGGCTGGCGATTTTATAGCTCATCGAGACAATCCCGACCGGACCGGAAAGCGCCTGGGGACTTACGTCGCGCGTGATGAGCCGCTGCAAAGTAACGACAGTCTGCGCGATAAACATATAAGTCTTTTTCACGCCCCACGAAATCGCCTCAAACGGCCCGGAGGCCTTGTACTCTTCCTTTAGATACTGAAACGGCGGCATCATCTCAGGCTGACTGATCGCGCCGATGTGGTCGTTATCGGCGTCAATCGCCAGATCGACCCGCCCGCTGCCGTCTGCGCCTGCATACTCCAGGCTGATCTGTCGCCCGCGGTTGGCGCGAATGATCCGAACAACATCGTAAAAGCTCGCAACCTTCTCGGCGCCGACGGCGGTAATAGTCGCCCCTCGCGGAATCGCAAGCGCATCGGGTCCGCCTTCGATATCTATCGTATTTGCAACAATTGCATGATCGGCGTCAAGCGCCGGCAGCACCCCGAACATCACACGGTCGCTGCGAGGCGCTTTTTTCGGTTTAACCACAACGGTAACCAACCGTTCGACACCCGCCTCGTCCGTGCGAAGAACCGTGATCGGCATCTCCTTGTTCTCATATTCGCCCGTCACCGCCCGGAGTTCTTCATACGTCGGGTTCTCCGTCTCGCCGATCTTGACGATGATGTCATCGGCGAGGAGCTTCGGCTCCTCAGTCTCCGCTTCTGTCTTGTCTTTGGCGAAAAATGACTTGATCTTCTCCCGCCAGACCTTCTGTTTGTCCTTTGCGACGACAGCCATTATCTTAATTCGCGGCACCATCGTAAACACATGGGACAAGTCGAATTCCGTCTGGAAATTTCCCCGCTCAGCCGGCCAGAAAAGATCGATGTCCACATTGACGGTTGTCTTGTCCTTTGTATCCGCATCGACCCGTTCAAACGCCAGCGCCGCCTGCGGCATAAGAGACTCACGAATCAGCTCCTCCAATTGCCAGTGGCTTTCGACCGGTTTGCCGTTGACGGCCGTCGCCACATCGCCGGGCCGAAGCCCGGTTTCGGCTTCCAACTCCCGAATGTCTTCGGGATCTCTAATCCCCGGCTCAATCGTCAGGGAGCTTGCACGCTCGATACCCAGCGTTCGGATTGAAATCGCCGCCGGCGCCGACACCTGGGCCTCGAGTTTCACAGACTTTCTCGTTCCATCCGGTTTTTCAACAACGAAAGATATCTTCTCCCCCTTCGCAGACAGCGCAGGCGCCAGCACCACATTGGTGAAGTCGACGAATGTTTCGCCGTTGACCTCCACGATCTCATCGCCCGGTCTGATGCCCGCCAGATCGGCCGGCGAGTTTAACTGGACCCCGCCCACAACCGCCGGCGACAGGTTCATCCCCACAAGGAACACGATCATGAAAATCAGAAAAGCGCTGATGGCGTTGAATATCACGCCGGCGGCAACGACTGCGATCCGAACAATAATCGGCTTGTTGAGATATGAACGCGGGTCGTCGCTTTTCTCGGCGGCGCCGGTGTCTTCCTGGCCCAGCATCTTGACAAATCCGCCGAACGGGATGATTCCGATTCGATACTCCGTATCGGATGCCTTGCCGCCGCCTTTGCCTAAGGTGCAGACCAGCCCGCCTTCGCTTTCGGCATCGCCGCCCTCGGCGACATCGCCCTTGAAGAACTTCGGCAGAATACGCAGCCGAATTCCGTCGGCGGTCTTCTGTATCCCTAACAGCGTAGGCGGAAAGCCGATGGAAAAAGCCTCCACCTTGATCCCGGAGACTTTGGCGACGATGAAGTGCCCGAACTCGTGAATCATAATCACCGCGCCGAACCCCAGCGCCACAAGAAGCACATTCCAGAATATACTCAGATGGCCGGATACCATCACAATCGCCGCCACCGCCACAGCGACAAACACCAGCTTCCCTGCAACCGCACGTAGCCGTGAGCCCTTCTTTTCCTGCACACTTTCACTATCCGACATCTATGACCTCACTTACAGTAACCATTTGGCGTGGGGCTTGCCCCACCGCAAAACCACTTGTCATTCCCGCGAAAGCGCCGAATCCAGAATAAAACAGCGTCCGCCGCAGGCGGTTTCCTTCTCTTCACCCGACACACTGTCTTACCTCTTCTCTCGCCCACGCATCGGCTGCAAGCAACTCCTCAAGCGACACGCTCGCCCGGACGCTATGTCTATCCAGGCAATCGGCAATAAGTTCGACAATTCGCCCGAATTTTATCCTGCCGGCCAGGAATTGCCCTACCGCCGCCTCATTGGCGGCATTGAACACCACAGGCGCCGAACCTCCGAGCCTGGCCACCTCAAAACCTAATTTAAGTGCCCTGAAACGCTCCAGATTGGGTTTTTCGAACGTCAAAGTGCCCAATTGACCCAATTGCAGGCGGCTCGATATCCCTTTAAGTCGTTGCGGATACGTAATTGCGTATTGTATCGGCAGACACATATCCGGCGTACCCAACTGGGCCAATACTGAACCATCGACAAATTCCACCATCGAGTGAACCACCGACTCCGGATGCACCAGAACATCGATTTTATCGACTGAGACCCCAAACAGCCATACCGCCTCGATAATCTCCAGGGCCTTATTCATCATCGTCGCCGAATCGACGGTAATCTTGGGTCCCATATTCCACGTCGGATGCGAAAGGGCCTCGGCAATCGTGGCATTGTGCATTTCTTCGGGCCTGGCCGTCCGGAAAGGCCCTCCCGAGGCCGTCAGGATTATCTTGCTCACTTCGTCGCGACTGCCCGCCTGCATCGCCTGAAAAATCGCCGAATGCTCACTGTCAATCGGCAAAATCGTCGCATTATTGGCCTTAGCCGTCTCGGTCAGCAGTTGGCCGGCGATAACCAGCGGCTCCTTATTGGCAATCGCAAGGCGCTTTCCCCTGCCCGCCGCCGCCAGCACCGCGACAAGACCTGCCGCTCCCACCACCGCCGTAATCACGATATCGACCTCGTCCAGCTCGGCCAACTCAACGAGACTCGCCGGCCCGCCGATTATCCGCCCCCGGTAATCCGGCAAAAGATCCTTCAACTCACCCAACTTCTCGGCATTCGTTACCGCCGCAAAACCGGGCCTAAACCGCTCCACCTGCTCGGCAAGAAGCCCGACATTGTTGTGAGCGCTAAGCGCCGCAACCTCGTATCCCGCGCCAAGCGCCTCGATCACCCGCAGCGCGCTGGTCCCGATCGACCCCGTAGAGCCCAATATCGCAATCCGTCTAACCATAGACGCATCAGTATCGCAAAAAACACAAACCTGTCAAGAACCCTCTGACAATTCACCGCAGCGGTCAGGCGCCTGGCAGAGAGACGAAGAATTTACTGCCTTTGCCCGGTTCCGATTCCAGACGCATGCCGCCATCCATCTGATCGAGTATCCGCATGGCTATTGTAAGGCCCAGTCCTTCGCCGCCGACATCATCACGGGGGTTGAGCCTGTGGAATATCTCGAAAACCTTTTGCTGGTGTGCCGCATCAATGCCGATCCCGTTGTCCTCCACGCAGTACTCGCTGCGGCCGTTTTCACTCCGGCCCAGGATGCGTATGACGCCCTTGCGCCCGGGGTCAAGATACTTCAAGGCGTTATTGATCAGATTGCTGAAGAGCTGGCTCGTCTTTGATGCATCGCCGAGACAGTCGGGAAGACGCTCCACCGTCACAGAGGCGCCTCGCTCTCTTATGCTGAACTCAAGGGCGTCTGCAACCTCCTGCATCAGCTCGTTCATGTTCAGCGGCTCGATGCTGTATTCAGCACCGCCGATTCGTGAAACCTTCAGCATCCCGTCGATCAGCCCTTTCAGCATATGCCCTGACGACGAAATAAACTTCACCTCCTGCGGAATCTCGTTGCGAACCAGATTCTCAACGGCGTCTTTTTCCGACTGCTCCAACTGGTCTTTTCCCAGCAGATTTCCGAGCTGCTCACAGTCCCGCAGCAGCTCGCTGCTAAAGCCCAGGATATTCACTAATGGCGACTTCAAGTCGTGTGAGGCGATATAGATGATGTCCTGAAGCTCCCGATTCTTGGCCGCCACCGTCTTCAGCAGCCGTTCACGTTCCTGTTCGGCCCGCAGGGAATCGGTTATGTCTTTAATCGCGAGAAGAATTCTCTGAGTTTTTTCGCCCTCGCTTATTACCTGACGCCCATTGAGCAGCATAACCCTGAGCCCGATATCAGGGAAATCATGTTCCACCCTGAAATCGTCGAACCAGGTGCTGGCGGGAAGGATTTCCTCCAAAAGTCGTCGAAGTTCCGGGATGTCCCACTGCCCGTCGCCCAACTCGTAGACCAGGCTCCCCACGGTATTCTCAGGGTCGACACGAAAGTCCCTGTAAAACGACCGGTTCGCTGACACAACCGTCAGTTCACTGTCCAGAACAAGCAGCGGCTGGCGCACCGTCGCCACAATGCTTTCGGCATAAGTCCGCGCGTCGGCAACGGCAAGCTCCACCCTCTTGGCCTCGGTGCGGTCCAGTCCGTAAACATTGACGTACTCGCAAGCCGCCGGCGGCACAAATGTCAGACTGTAACACTTGTCATCACATTCAACCTCTCTGGTTAGTGATGTCCCGTTGCTCAGAGTCTCCAGAACGACGTCATGCCATTGGCCGCAAATTTTTTCACCCTGTCGATACCCCCACAACTTCAGAATCGACGAGCTTGAGGCGTTGGCGTAAAGCAGCGTGCCGTCTTTGGCGATCCTCATGACCGGACAGGGATTCTCCGCGGGGAACCTTGCCAGGCTCTCTATTAGCTCCCGGGGCTGTTTGTGTTCAGGGACATCCTTATACACGGAATTCGACCTCCTTAGACTCCAACTGTATAGTCTGCTAATTCCCTTTTCCCCCAATATTCCTTTTTAAGCATTATCGGTCGTTTTGCCGTCGTGCCCAAGACATAATTCCCGGCGCCGCGAAAAAAACTACGTTGTCACGGTATCGACCCGCAAGATCGTACGCCGGCTTGACCGGCGCGCCGGGAGTCGGGATGACGATGGGGATTTGGGATTATTGCTTGAAGACCTTAACGGTGTTTTTCCCGGCCTGTTTGGCGGCGTAGAGCGCCTGGTCGGTTGCTTTTGTCACATCGTCGGGGCATTCTTCCGAGCCGTACTGGCCCACACCGACACTGATCGACAATGCAATCTCCTCCTCTTCCCAGACCATCGGTGTTCCCGACACCAGCGCAACCATGCGTTCGGCAACGACGACTGCGTCGGCAAGCGATGTATTCGGCAGGACGATCGCAAACTCATCGCCACCGTAACGCGCTGCAGCATCGATTTGACGAATGCATGCGCTGATGCGGCGACTGATCTGCTTGATGGCCATATCGCCTGCACGATGACCGAAGGTGTCGTTGATGGGTTTGAGGTTGTCAATATCCGCCATGATGATCGATATCTGTCCGCCGTAACGCTGCGACCTTCGAAGTTCCGTCTCGAGCACCTCGAAGAACGAGCGGTGATTGAGCATACCGGTCAGCCCATCCGTCTTGGCCTGCCGCTGCGTCTTTTCGAACAGGTTGATATTCCCTAACGAGGCGCCGATCAACTGGCGAAACAGTTCGACGACAGCGATATCTTCGCCCGTAAATGCGCCGCCGTCGTGCCGGTCGGCAAGGTTGAGCACGCCGACGACCCTGGTGTGGCAGATCAACGGTGCGATAATGCAACTGCTGGTCCGGTAATTACGTTCAAACGTTCGGTGCGAGCCGGTAATATGCGGCCGGCTGTACAAGTCCATATCGTCGGTGACGATCAGTTCCTTGCTGCGAACGGCCGCCACCATCGGCGTAGGGGGATTCTGGTTCAGCGACACGATGTTATTAATAAGGAACGGATGGTTGTTCTTCTCCAGGTGCAGGATGTCGCTGGTCTCATCGAGAATATAAAGCGAAGCCAATCGGGCGCCGACCAGCGGCGGTATCTCATTGACGCAAATCTCGGCGATCTGCGCCTTGTCGAGACAGTTGAGCTTTCTGGCAAGCGGAGTAAGTATGTCCAGACGTGCAACATTTGTCGATTCCCGCCCGGGGCCCTTTGTATCGTCAGTTGCTTTCATTTCTATAGTCGATCCCGTAAATGCCTGCATTACAATGGCTTAACCCATTTCGTTCCGGTTTTCCTGCGCAAATATATCGGTTTTTTTTGAACGGCAATTAAGGCGGTTTTCCAAAAAACCCAGGCAGTATTTGACAATTTCGCCGTTTTTTTCAATTGCAGAATCTGTGTGCGTGTTTAGACTCCCCGCCGGTGACAGTCCCGATCTATCGGGAAATGGAATGAGGTGGATGGGCGAAATATGAAACCGCAGCCAAACAACCATGCTTTGGAGAACAACTCTATTTAGTTCCTGTTGCGGAAAGAAAAAATGGCCGCTGTCATCCCCGCGAAAGCGGGGATCCAGTGCGAATAGTCTGGATTCCCGCTTTCGCGGGAATGACAAATGTTGTTTCCGCAACAGAA
>QNBS01000028.1 GCA_003644175.1 Planctomycetota bacterium
ACGTAGCTCAGAGCAAGTCCGCACACTACTCCCGCCAGCCTGCCGAAGACCAGCGCCCAGACATTTCTGTACGCAAAAGCCAGCACAATCGTGGCAAACGTCGATACCAGTTGAGTTGACATTTCCCGGATGACGCGTTTATTGAATTCCAGTTCCTTCGTAAAGTAAACTATTCCAATGTTGCCGAATCCCGCCAGGAGAACAGATATAGCCATAACCTGCACAATCAGCGCCGTCACGGCCCTGTCCATGATATTTCTTTTGATTAAGCCGGCGTACGCCTCGTCCAGAAGCCTGCGGTTGAATCTGACCGTGTCGCGCTCTGCAGCGGACTGCTGCGCCAAACCCAGGGCGTAGGCCGACAGTTCTACATGCGCAAATCGATCCTTCTCATAGATGTCCGGCCCGTCAACCACTTCATTGAGTTCATCAACCAGGGCCTTGCTCAATGCCACGGAGACCCCCGCCGAATCGTCATACTCATCAAGCAATCGACGCGTCGAGTCTGAAAAACCCGCCGCCAGATACTCCGACAGGGGATCGCCGCCCTGGCGCAGCCTCACGACTAACGCCCGGTCGTTCAGGATGTGCCCGTTGGCGAAATGTCCCGTGCCGTCAAAGAAAATCGCCACATAAGGGGCGGCAAAAAACAGGATGCCGAACAGGACCAGGCCGCGCAGAAGCCCCACGGTCCAGACAACATTAAGATGCGTATCGGTGTTGTGCTTTCTCTGGATGAGTGCGGACCGCAGCCCGAATTCAGTGAAAGACCCGGCCATCCCCGTCACGAGAGCGCTGATGTGAAACAGACCGAAGTCATAGGGAGCCAGCAGCCGAAGCAGAATCGGCAACCTGATAAAATTCAGCAGTAACATGAAACCTCGCAGACCTATCAGCCAGGCCCCGCCCTTGACCGAGCGACCGTACACATCCATCTGCAAATCGCCGTTGTCCCCTGAATTTATCAAATCCTGCTGCATGACTTCAGACTATATCACGTCGACAAGCTCACTTCAAGACTGTTCCGACGGGCCCCGGAATCGTGGAGAGATCGCGACGAAAGCATAATAATACCGGCCTTTCGTATGAATTTGCGGGAAAACCGCCTCAGAAAAGGAAAATCTTGACAATTTAGACGGATTCTTGTAGAATTATCGGTATCGTATAAAGAACAATATGTGTTTTAACCGTGTATATGATCAAGGACACTTTAAGTGGGGTATCTCAGGAAAGCCAAAACCATCTTAAAAAATGTAGTTGGTCCACGGCGGCACACAGTGTGCCCTTTCTTGTGGGACAGCGTATATGTCGATCTGTCGGGAAAAGTTTATACCTGTTGCCATGGCAAGCCTGCAGTGCTGGGCGATATATATGACAGCACCCTCGAACATATTTGGAAACACAGCCTGGTTTTACGCTCCGCTCGCTGGGCCGGCCGGCATCGCTGCCTGCATTGTTTTTTCGATTGTACTATTTTACCAATAACCTTGAAGGCGTCCCCCCCTTCCGCCTTGCCCAAATTACAATACCCGCATAGACTTTGGATCCTCTTTACGGAATTTTGCAATATCTCCTGTATTATGTGCTGGCAGGATCATCGCAATCAGCATTGTTTGGACATCGAAGTTCTAAAAAAACAGGTAGACTGGGCCAAAATTGACGACATTGTGCTGCAGGGGGGAGAATTTCTTGCCATCAAAAAAGGCAAGGAATTTTACCGATGGATGACGCGGGAAAAGGGCAAAAAAGTCAGGATTATCACCAACGGCACTTTGATCGATGATGAATGGGCCGATCTCTTGGCGCAGGGATCATCGCGCATTGCGATCTCTGTTAATGCCGCCACAAAAGAGACCCATGAGAAAATTAATTGTGGATCCAGCTTTGATCGTGTCATCGACGGAATTCGCAAATTGATTGCGGTTAAGCGGACGGGAAATCTCGACGTGCATATAAGATATAAATTCACAATTGTGCCTGAGAACATCACTGAAATTGCTGATGCTATTGTGTTGGCGAATACGCTTGGCTGTGACGAGTTTGCTTTCGGATACGACGCTTCTGTTCCGGACCTGCTGCAAGGTCGACCCGACTTGGTCAATCGCCTTAAAGATGATCTTAATAAAATCCTGGCGGAGAACTTAGATATACAAATAATACGAAATCGCTTAGAGATTCTCGGCTTATTGGACGTAATGCAAGAACCACCTCGATGAATCCCCGTAAGAGTCTCAGGATTACTTGAGTTTTTGCCGAATAAAACATATACTCGTTCTGTTTACCGACGGTTTTCATAAGAATTTTCACCAAAACCCGACCCTGTGGGCCAAAAAGGGGACTCTATGGTCTCTGATGAAGCATTGAAGAAAATCTCTCAGCGATTCAGGCTTCCCGCTCCTGTGTACGTCACACGACCCAGGATGCCTGAATTATCGGCCTATACCCGATATCTCGAGCAAATCTGGGACTCGCGATGGCTGACCAATGACGGGCAATTCCATCGGGAATTCGAGCGAAGACTAAAGGAGTACCTTGGGGTCGAACACCTGAATCTCTTTGTCAACGGCACAATCGGCCTTTTGGTCGCACTTCAGGCGCTGCGAATCAACAGCGGCGAGGTAATCACCACCCCGTTTACATTTCCGGCAACATCCCATGTTCTCTATTGGAATGGGATAAGGCCGGTTTACTGCGATATTGAGGATAAGACCTTCAATATCGATGCATCGAAGATCGAGCGGCTGATCGGACCGGACACGAAAGGGATATTGGCCGTTCACGTTTACGGCAATCCATGCGACGTCGAGACCATTCAGGCGATTGCCGACAGGCACGGCCTTAACGTGATCTACGATGCAGCCCACGCTTTTGGCGTGCGAATCGGAGATAAATCCATAATGGAATACGGCGACATCTCGGCTATGAGTTTTCATGCCACGAAGCTCTTCAACTCGATCGAGGGCGGCGCGCTCGTCTCCAGGTCCGAAAAACAAAGGACTCGCATTCAATTTCTGCGCAACTTCGGCATCGCCGATGCCGAAACCATTATCGGTCCCGGAATCAACGGCAAGATGAATGAATTCCAGGCGAGCTTCGGATTGCTTGAACTGGATGTCGTCGACAAGGAAATAGCCGACAGGAAGACTCTGACATATTTGTACCGACGGTTGCTCTCTGATGTGCCCGGCATCACCTGCCTCGACGACATACCGGGTATGCGGCATAATTACAGTTACATGCCGATTCTGGTTGACCCGGAGACTTTCGGAATCAGCCGCGACGCATTATCGGAAGTTCTCAGGAAATGCAATATTCATTCGCGAAAATATTTTTATCCTCTGTGCAGCAACTACCCATGCTACTCGGCCCTGCCGTCCTCGGCGCCCGAGAACTTGCCGGTTGCAAATCGCATCGCCGGTCGTATACTGTGCCTGCCGCTTTACGGTGAACTTGACAAAGAAACAGCAAGGAACGTCTGCCTGATTATTGACGAGTGCCGCGGAGCCGCTTAACGGCAAGACGAAGGAAAGGTCAATGAATATACTGAGCAGAAACTCAGTTGGTATTGAAAGATTGTGCGGGCCGTTACTGAACAGTTGGCTTGAAAAGATTTCACTTTTTTATATTTTTATCCATAGCTTCCTGTTCGTGGGGGGATGGACAAAACTGTATATTGCAATACCGGCTTGTATCCTCTTGATAATTGGGGCGTGCCTTTCCGGCAAACCTGAAAAGAACATCGAAGGAGCAAAAAAGGAACTTTATTTCCCGCCGGCGGTACTGGTCTCGGTATTCTTCCTTGTCGTGATAATTGTTTTTCTCTCCGGAATAGGCGGTTACGCGCATCAGCACGGAGAATACCGTAAACATAACGCTTTACTTTTAGAGTTGATTGAAAGCGACTGGCCTTTGGGCTTCAGTAATCTTGGCCCGGAGAATAAAACGTATGCGTTGGTCACGTATATGGGCTACTATCTCCCTGCCGCAATTGTCGGCAAAGTGCTGGGGTGGTCTGTTGCTTGCCACTTCACATTCCTCTGGGCTGTTCTGGGGATATACCTGACTGTCTTATGGTTCCTCAAGCTTGTCGGCAAGGCATCCTTCTGGTTCGCCTTACTTTTTCTGTTCTTCGGCGGCCTGGACATTATCGGCCATACGCTGCTATACGGCTGGCCTCAGAACGCGGTTGACTTTCCCGGTGGACATGTTCTGGATGTATGGCTCATCTTCTCTTCAACAATCCGGGGCTTTCACTGGATTTTCCCGTCCAATATGGTTCAGTTACATTGCGGTCCACACCACATCCTGCCGAACTGGCTCATTCTCTTAATGGTGCTGTATAGAGTTTTCTACAAACGCTCTTCACGGGACATTCTGTTTCTTTGGGCCGCCGCTTCGGTTGGATCCGTGTTTTTCTTCCTGGGAATGACGCCATATATCCTCCTTTCCCTGTGGACGACTAAATGTCGCAAACTGTTCAGTTTTCAAAACATAGCGGCCGCCCCGATACTGCTTCTCATCGTCGGCCTCTTCATAATTTCCAACAATGGCGAGTACCCTCACGGCTGGGCATGGCAATACCATGACCTGACTAAAGCCTGGCCTGTTCTGCTTTTGTTCTGCGGACTGGAGTTTGGAATCTATGCTGCTTTTTGCCCCCGCATCACCCATCCCGATCCGGTTTCCTCGCAGCGGTGCTGGTTCCGGGCGATGATTGTCGTGCTGATTTCATGCACAATGTACAGGCTGGGTACCTACGGCGACTTTACGACGAAAACGGCCCTGCCCTCACTGATTGTCCTGGTTATGTTTCTGGCGGCGGCGATTAACAGCGCTCGGACGCCCACAGAACAGATGTGTGCGCATATCCTCAAGTTCTTACTTGCGTTGGGAGCTGTTTCGGGGTTGTTTGTCATCTCACAAGCTATTGAATATCGAGTTGACTTAAAACCACCGAGTTACTCCGAGGTTGAACGACTCGAACACCTTGGCGAGAGGCATTTTCCGGTTTTTCGTCAATTATTGGCCGACCCGAACGATTCGTTCTTTTGGAAATACATGGCCCCCAAACTTGAAACAGGCAATCCGGCAGACCAGATACAGGAAAACAGATAATGTCGGCGCAAGATACGAATGCTTTCAAAAATATGTCGGAAACCTCACACATTGAGCAGCCTGAATTCAGCGCAATCATTGCATGCTACTACGAAGAAAAGAGCATTGACGAATTCTACACCAGGCTCTCCGGCGCCCTGAATGATCTTGGACGCACTTATGAAATCGTGTTCGTAAATGACGGCAGCACAGATAAGACGTTTGAAAAACTCAAAATGATTTACGATAAAGACCCGCATGTAACGACGATTATCGACTTGTTCAAAAATGCCGGCCAGGCCGCCGCAATTACCGCCGGCATCAGACACGCAAATGGAAAGAATTTTGTACTCCTGGACAGCGACCTCCAACTGGACCCCGCCGAGTTGCCTTTGCTGGTTAAAGAATTCGATAAAGGTTTTGATATTGTAAGCGGCTATAGAAAAAACAGAAAAGATTCCATTTTCAGAATCATCCCCTCAAAAATCGCCAACTTGATCATGAGAAAGGTCTCAGAGAGCAATTTCACCGATTTCGGCTGTACTTTCAAAATCATCAACGGCAAATTGGTGCGCGGTTTCGACTTCGGCCCTTACAAACCACTCCACCCGGCCAACCTTATTGCCAGGGCGCAAAGATGCGCTGAGGCGCCGGTCACCCACCATCGGCGCAAATATGGCGAGTCCGGCTGGACCTTCAAAAAACTATTTGCGTATAATATGGATAACATCATTTGTCTCTCCCAAAGACCCTTCCAGATTATCGGCGTTTCATGTTTCTTCTTTGCTTTGCTTTTCGTTTTCAGAATTGTATTAAGTGTCGTTTTTGATTTCTCTGTTTTGACCGAAATCACGCAGGGATTGCTCCTTAATGCCGTCATAATAAGTTTGTTGACAATTGTTTCGGTGCTTTGTTTGATAGGCGAGTTCGTAATAAGAAACTTTGTGTATTTACAAAAATACCCCGCTTATATCATAAGGGAAATCCTCAGGAAACCACTTGACGGCGGGAAATAATGTTTTTGCAGACAGGAAGCATTCGCAATGAACACAAACAGAGATTTTATACGTAATGAACAAGATTTTCTTGACAGCGTAAGCCACACTTACAGGCTAAACGGGTCTATATATCAGCAAATCAAGAGGGAGTTTGCTATTCGCGCATTCGTCCCTTTCATGCATTCAGACGGGTGTATCAACGAAGGGGGCAGGATTCTGCAATTGGGTTGCGCCGACGGATTTGAAACAAGTTTATTGTCGAAGGTGGCTAAGGAATTGGATGTAATCGATGGTTCAGAAGAATTTATTAAGCAATGTGAAAAAACAGACTATCAAAATGTTCGTTTCATGCGCACGCTTTTCGAAGAGTACAGGCTTTCCGGTGAAGACGAGAAATATGATTACATCTTTGCGTCTTATGTTCTTGAGCATGTCCTGGATGTCCGAACGGTACTGGAGATGATAGGATCTGTCATCAAGCCTGCGGGATTGCTTTTTGTGGTCGTACCAAACGCGAGGGCTTTGTCCAGGCAGTTGGCGTTGCACATGAAGATTATCGACGGCCTGAGGAAACTTACCGAGAATGACAAGGATCATGGGCACAGAAGGGTATATGACAGGGTCGCATTAAACAATGATATAGAAAACGGCGGGTTCGAAATCATTGCGCAAGGGGGGATAATATTCAAACTGCTTGCTGATTTTCAACTGGATAAGTTGGTTGACGACGGTTTTTTGACAAGGGAGCATATGGAAGGCCTATACAGATTGGGGTTGGAATATCCCGACATGTGCGACTCTCTTTATGCCGTTTGCCGCAGAAAAAAGCCGAACGCATAACTCTTTATTCGGCAGCAAGCGATTAAATGAGAAATCCTGATTAAAAAGCAAAGCGACAATAATTGATACCTTGTATAGGTTGTCCCGGGAGACATATGGACAGTATTCTTGTTACAGGCGTTGGCGGCGGAGTGGGGCAAAGTGTGGTTAAATCGCTTCAACAGACAGAATACAACGTCGTTGGTGTCGATTCCGAAGAACTGGCTGCGGGTTTATATGGCGTAAAGACGGCCTATAAAGGTTTATATGCAAAAGATTGTCAATTTGTTGATCGTTTAACGGAAATCTGTCTTCGCGAGAAATGTTCCATTATCTTTCCCGGCCACGATGTGGAATTGCCCCCGCTGAGCAAAAATTTTGAATCGCTAAAGTCTCAGGGGATTATCCCAATAGTCAGCTCGCCCGAAATCATCAACATTTCTGATGATAAACTTGAGACGGTAAATTTTTTAACCTCCAACGGTTTCAATGCCCCTAAAACCGTATCCTTCAAACAGCTTCAAGATATTGAGTTTCCAATAGTTTTAAAACCACAGCACGGAGGCGCCCGTTCAAAAAACACGTTTATCGCAAGAAATATCGAAGAATTTAATATCTATAAAAATTTAATCGTTCCGGATAATTGTGTGGTTCAGGAGTATATTGAGGGCGAAGAATATACGTGCGGGACGGTTTCATTCGATGGCCGTTGCTATGGACCCATTGTTATGCGGAGAATTCTGCGGGATGGGGATACTTATAAAGCATTTGTCGAAAATAATCCCGCGATTGAATCACACGTCCACAAATTAGTTGAAATATTAAAACCATTCGGCGCCTGCAATGTTCAGCTTCGCGTAAAGGATGGCGGAATTTATGTGTTTGAAATTAATGCCAGGTGTTCGGGGACAACAGCCGCTCGGGCGCTGGCGGGTTTTAATGAGCCTAAAATGGTGGCGGACTATCTGCTCCACGGCCGCAAACCGCAGTATTCTATTCGTGAAATTACAATTTTGCGATATTGGAAGGAATTAGTAGTGGAAAATCAGCAGATTGAACAGTTTAAGAATTCCGGCTTTTTCAAAGGAAACAAAACACAGTTATGAATCAATCTTCCACGATTCTCGTTACAGGAGCTTCCGGATTTATCGGGAGACATGTTGCATACAGGCTTGCTGAAAAGGGGCATCAGGTTATTGCCCTCTGCCATAAGAGTCAACTTCCTCAACATGTACTCGCCGTCTGCAAAGAAGTTATTTCCGGGGACATCTCTGATTACGATTCATGCAGACGTATGCTGCGGGGTGTTGATGGTGTTTGTCATCTGGCCGGCTTTATCCCGGAACGATATGGGGATCCTCTTTGGGCGCAGAAATGTTACCAGGTTAATGCATTAGCTTCATTAAATCTTGCTATGTGTGCAGTTGAGATGAAAGTTCCGCGTTTCATATATATTTCGGGGGCAAATATGTATTGTCCGTCAAAGACACCCTCTGTGGAATCAGATCCAATTTACCCCGACCAGACTGCGACCTGTTATTTTACAAGCAAGCTGGCGGGGGAACTGTATGTTGGTAACGTTTGCCGAAATAAACAGACAGATGCTTTGATTCTGAGAATTGCCACACCCTATGGCCCGGCGGAACCTGTTGGGAAAGTAATTCCGTCTTTTATGAAGCAGGCGTCACAAGCCCGGCCGCTGCGAGTTTTTTATGGGGGACTGACTACGTACAATTTTGTTTATATCGATGATGTTGCTGAATTAATTACTACCGCTGTCATGGAAGGGCCTGCGGGAATTTATAATATTAGCTCGGCGGAACACACTTCTTTAGCCGAACTTGCTCAAACTGTTGCAAAAGTATATAGTGATAAGAAAATCGAAATTAAAATTGACCCTCCCTCAAATGACGCTTTTGCGGGATTCCCTCCGGTTTCCATTGAAAAAGCCTGTAAGACATGGAATTATAATCCAGGCTCGCTTCTGGAAGGTATAAAGAAGTATCGACAATTCCTGGAAAATCAGTCCGCAGAATTATGAAAACGGCAATATTCAGTGATGTACATGGCAATATCATTGCATTAAAACAGTTTCTTGAAGCTGTCAGGGAACAGGTTCAATCTTATATCTGTTTGGGTGATATTGTCAATTATGGCCCATGGAACGACCAATGCCTTCAAACTATCGTTGAATTGCCGAATTGCACAATCCTTGAAGGAAACCATGAACGCCTTTTTCTCGGTACTGAAAACCTGTCCAATGAGATCCGGCTGGTTCAGGATTTTTTTCAGGTTTCCTACGGTTATTTTGAACGAAAGGACTTAATTTCATCTTTACCTCAATATCTGGATCTGGGCGATTTTCGCTGTATTCATACCATCAACCACAGATCGGTTTACCCCGACAGCAACATTACAGTCGATCGAAACTTTATCATTGGTCATTCACATTATCAGTTTAGCATACGGCGATCAGGCTGCACCATTATCAATCCCGGCAGTATCGGCCAGAATCGAAAATGGATCAACAGAGTTGAATTCGCAGTTTTTGACACTGAAACTCAACATGCGGATTTTTCTTCAATTGAGTACGATGTTGACGCATTCATCTCTGAACTTGTCGATAGAGATTACCCGCGGAGTTGTATCGACTATTATAAGTCAAAGCCGCGCAATTAAAATCTCTTTCACTAATTTGATTAAACCTGTGTGTACGCCGGGGCGCCGGCAAAGAAAAATGGAAGATGAAAAAGAGGCCGTTTACGCCATGAATAAAAAGGCAAAACACGAAAAAATCCTGGCAGTGGTTTTTATGACGCTCCTTCTTCTTTTGTGCGCACTTGCGATATTTTATGGGCTCTGTGGAAAATCGATTATTGAGGCGGCCTATGAAGGAAAATCAATCGGATTTGCAAACAATCTGATCAAATATCAACACACCAAACCCGTCGAGCATTACCTGGAACTCGCCGATGTGCTTTTTTATCGCGGTCTTTTTCTGGGCGCGGCATTCCTTGGATTCACCGGCCTGGTCGTCCGTCTCATATTCTTCAGGAAACCGCCGCACGCGATCTGGGCGGCTGTGTTCGGCACGTTTGTTATTCTTGGCGTGCACTTGTTGAATCCCAACAACCGGATTTATTCAAGTCATGGATTCATGCACGCCGGAATCGTATACCAGATACTGAACGGAAATATCCCTCCCCTTAATCCCTTGCTTGCAGGAATGCCCCTCCTGTGGCCGTGGGGCCACCATTTTCTCGCCGCGGTATTTGTCAAGATATTGAATATCAGCCCGGCATGGGCTTTCGTTATTATTAACGTGCTTTCACTCCAGGGAATTGTCTTCCTGGTCTACAAAACATCAAAATTGATTATCAATGACCAAAGAGCAAATGTCCTGTCGGTAATCATATCAATCTTCGCCGTTTCCTTTGTCACTTCGCATGTCCATAATTTCTTCGAGCAGTATTTAGGGGTTTTTGTGGATACAAGAATCACCCCTGTTTTTTCGAGATTCACCAACTCCAGCGGCGTGCCGCTGGGATTGCTTTTCTACTTACTGTTTATATATACTGTCTTGCTGATTTTCAACAGGACAGAGAAATGGCGACGTCTTCTGATTGTCCTGTTGATCTCCATCGTTGGAACGGGGTTTTTCTATTTTCAAATGCTGCCGGGCCTGCTGGGCGGCTTCGGGGCGATTTTTCTGTTCAGGCTGTATCGCCTTCTCAGGAATAAAACCCGCAATGGCGAGTTCAAATTGTTCTTCACGACGGCAACCGTGGGCCTGGGCTGTCTGATTCTACTGCCATACGCCTTGTCATTGACCGGCGGCGTCAGGGGGAAGATCGATATCCTGAACCCATCCTGGATGTGGCGTAACTTTACAAGCATCTTCTTTGTTGCATTGCCGATACTGACTCTTATCCTGATCGGCAAAAAGCGCCTTGGCGACAAAACCTCCCGACTGCCGATGTGGGATTTCGTATATCTGACGCTGGGCGTTTCGGCAACTTATATCTCTCTTCATTTTCCCGCAGGAAATGAATACAAATACCTCGGCCAGGCAATGGTTTTGCTGGGTATATTGGGAGGCATTACACTTTCATTCTATTGCAACACTAAATCAAAATATGTCATACTGCTTTTAATGCTCATACCGACCGGTATTTCCCTCAGAGATACTAAATACAAATTGAGAAAGAAATACTCCGAATTTCCATATCGCGAAACCGGCAAAAGAATGCTCATGGCCGGAGAAGAAGGAGAGCTTTATGAGTGGTTATTGAAAAATACGCCAAAAGACACCATGGTAATTGACACCGAACTGACGGTTCCCGTTCTGGCGCAGCGAAGCCTTTTCATCGCCGAAGATAAAAAGATTGACGGAAAAATACAAAGACATCCGGGTTTCAGCTTTCTTATCGAGTCGCTTTTCACCGATGGATCCGGTTACGGCGCCGACTTGCTTTCCTGCCGCTATCGCATCCGGAACAAAATCTATGACCCGCAAATAAAGATGAACGACGAAGAACTCGTCGATTTCTTCCAAACACACAAAAATGTTGTAATTGTTATCCGCGACCGACAATTGATAAACAAATTCAGCGATGGTGATTTTGATCTCGTCTTCAGTTCTTCCGGAGATAATTTCAAGGTATATCGCCCTGTTGACCATAAAAAGACTATGGATCATCGGCTGACTGCCGGCGGCGGGTCCTGCTTCCCAACTTGAAAACGAAAAGGCCGTTTACGCCATGAATGAAAAGGCAAAACACGAAAAAATCCTGACAGTGGTTTTTATGACGCTCCTTCTTCTTTTGTGCGCACTTGCGATATTTTATGGGCTCTGCGGAAAATCGATTATTGAGGCGGCCTATGAAGGAAAATCAGTCGGATTTGCAAACAATCTGATCAAATATCAACACACCAAACCCGTCGAGCATTACCTGGAACTCGTCGATGTGCTTTTTCGCCGCGGCCTGTTTCTTGGCGCGGTGCTTCTGGCGTTCGTGAACATGGTGGTGCGATTAATCTTTTTCAAGAAGCCGCCGCGCGCGATCTGGGCGGCTGTGTTCGGCGTGTTTGTTATTCTTGGAGTGCACTTGTTGAATCCCAACAACCGGGTTTATTCAAGTCACGGATTCATGCACGCCGGAATCGTATACGAGATACTGAACGGAAATATCCCTCCCCTTAATCCCTTGCTTGCAGGAATGCCTCTCCTGTGGCCGTGGGGATACCATTTCCTCGCCGCAGGATTTGTATGGTCGCTGAATGTCAGCCCGCCGTGGGCCTTTGCCATAATCAATCTGCTGGCGCTTCCGGGAATTGTCTTCCTGGTCTGCAGAATATCAAAATTGATTATCAATGACCAAAGAGCAAATGTCCTGTCGGTAATCATATCAATCTTCGCCGCCACCTTTATCGACCGGAAGATAGCGATCTTTCTCAGGCGCAACCACGGTGTATTCGTGGAATTCAAGGCTATGCCGGTCTTTACACGATTTACCAACTCCAGCGGCGTGCCGCTGGGATTGCTTTTCTACTTACTGTTTATATATACTGTCTTGCTGATTTTCAACAGGACAGAGAAATGGCGACGTCTTCTGATTGTTCTGTTGATTTCCATCGTTGGAACGGGGTTTTTCTATTTTCAAATGCTGCCGGGCCTGCTGGGCAGCTTCGGGGTGTTCTTTCTGTTCAGGCTGTATCGCCTTCTCAGGAATAAAACCCGCAATGGCGCGTTCAAATTGTTCTTCACGACGGCAACCGTGGGCCTGGGCTGTCTGATTCTACTGCCATACGCCTTGTCGTTGACCGGCGGCGTCAGGGGGAAGATCGATATCCTGAACCCATCCTGGATGTGGCATAACTTTACAAGCTTTTTCTTTGTTTCTTTGCCGGTCCTGACTCTTATCCTGATAAGCCGAAAACTCCTGAAGCACAGAGTCGCCCTGCAGCCGATGCGTAATTTCATATTTCTTACTCTCGGCGCTTCAATGACTTATATTTCTATTCATTTCCCCGGCAACAACGAATACAAGTTTCTGGTCCAGGCAATAGTTATGCTGGGTGTTTTGGGAGGTATTGCTCTTTCGTTTTACTGCAACGGGAAAATGAAGTATATCGTGCTCATTTTGACACTCATATTTTCCAGTTTTTCCTTTCGGGACGTCGAGTACAAACTGCAAAAGAAATACTCTGAATTATCGTATCGCGAAGCCGGCGAAAATATCCTCATGGCCGGAGAAGAAGGAGAGCTTTATGAGTGGCTGGCCAACAATACGCCAGGCGATATTATAGTAGTGGACACCGCCCAAAAGGTCCCATTTTTGGCTCAAAGGCGACTTTTCATCGCACAAGACGAGTGGATAGACGGACAACTAAAATCCCAACCGGGTATGGGAATCTACATGCAAATGCTTTTCGTCGAGGGCAGTGGTTACAGCCCTGAATTGATTGACTACCGCCATCGCATCCTGAACAAAATCTATGACCCACAAACAAACCTGAATGACGAAGAATTAACAGAGTTTTTCCTGACGCATAAGAATATCCTGATCATCCTTCGCAGACAGGAGTTGACGCAGAAATTCTCTCCGGACAGATTCGATCTCGTTTTTAACTCTTCAAACAGCAATTTCAAGGTCTACCGGCCTGGCGATTGGGCAACCCCGGAGAAATCCCCGCCAATTGTCAGGTGACGGCATTGCTGCGTCAGCCTGTTTACAGTCGGCACAAAAAACCGTGTATTCGGCGCCAACTTTCAATAAAACCGCCTCGAAAACGAAAACTCTTGACAGTTCAGGAAAGGTCCGTCGGCGATAAAGGAAGATAACGCAGAAAAATCACTGGTCGAGGTGCTGAGAACCCTGCCGTATGTTGGTTGGGTGCCGGTGAAGAATACTGAAGACGTTTCTGTTACGATATATGATCCAAAATAC